>JAYTWE010000288.1:0-9027 GCA_043744055.1 Magnetospirillum sp. | reverse complement strand
AAGTCTGGGGCGAAATGGCCGACCGCAACGCGATAGAGGCTGGCGATGACATCAGGATCAAGCCCATGCCCAAACCCTTGATAAGCCAAGGTTGAATCGGCGAAACGATCACAAAGAACCCAATGCCCCCGCTCCAAGGCGGGCCATATGGTGCGAACCAGATGATCGCGACGGGCGGCGAAGTGCAACAACGCCTCGGTGACGCCGTCCCAACGATCCACCTCCCCCGAAACCAGCAGAGCCCGGATCGCCTCGGCTCCAGGAGAGCCGCCGGGTTCGCGGGTCGTCACCACCATAAGTCCCTCTTCCCTAAGGGAATCGGCCAACAGACGCAGTTGAGTGGACTTACCTGCCCCCTCGCCGCCTTCAAAGGTGATGAACCTGCCCCGAACCGGCGCCTCGCTCATTCTATTTTTTCGCTCCCCAGATGGTGCGGCGGATCGCCGCTGAAACCCGACCGGTAAAGCCCAGCTTCGCCACATCGCTGACCGCGACCAGCGGCATTTCCACCGGAGCCATGCCAGGCGCTGTCACGACGATCTTGCCCACTTCCATACCGGCTTTGATGGGGGCGGCAATGGGACCGGTAAAGATTGTGGAGACTTTCATGTCGAGACGGAGCCGTCGTTGCATGGAGACTTCCAGATTATCCTTAGCGGCCAGGGCTACTGTCTCGGCCTCGCCCAGCCAGACTTCGGCATCGGGAACCACGATTTCGCCCGCCTTGAATAAAGGATAGGTCTCCCATTCACGGAAGGCCCATTCGGCAAGGCGCTGCGCCTCTTCGGCACGCTCCTTCATGCTCGACATACCGTTCAGCACCATGATGATGCGCCGGTTGTTCCGCTTGATGGAGGCGGCAAGACCATAACCGGCAGCGGCGGTATGTCCCGTCTTCAGCCCATCAGCGCCAGGGGTGTTGTAGAGCAGCGGATTGCGATTCCCCTGCTTGATGTTGTTGAACATGAACTCCATCTGGCTGAACAGGGGATAGTAGTCCGGGAAATCGGCGATCAGGTGGCGCGACAGCACCGACAGGTCACGGGCCGTCATCAGATGTCCGGGTTCGGGCCAGCCGCTGGCATTCTTGAACACGCTTTTGGTCAGGCCGATCTGGCGTGATTTGCGGGTTTCCTCCTCGGCAAAGGCTTCCTCGCTGCCAGAATAAGCTTCGGCCAGCACGGAACAGGCGTCATTGCCTGACTGGATCACCACGCCTTTCAGCAATTCATCCACCGTGGCGGTGGAGTTCACCGGCAGGAACATCAACGAGCCTTCGGACTTATAATGCTTCTTCCAGGCGGTTTCGCTGACGGGCAACCGGTCGGACGGCTTCCATGCCCCACTCTTAAGCTTGTCGAAGACCATATAGACGGTCATCAGCTTGCTCATGGAAGATGGAACCATCAGCTCATCGGCATTTTTTTCCATCAGCACGGCGCCGCTAGCAAAATCAATGATGATGGCTTGCTTGGCTGCCGTCTCGATAGACTGGGCCACGGCCGGTTGGGTCAGCCCCAAGACGAATAGAGCGGCAAGAGACCGTTTAAAAAGCTGGGAGATCATGGATGTCTTCGACCTGCTCTGAGTTGAATTGAAAAAATTAATCGACCACAACGCGGGCGTCTTGAGTCCCGGTGGCTACAACGGCATCCAGCATGCGATCCGCATCCTCGACGCTTTGCAGCGGCCCCAGGCGAACCCTGAATACCGGCTTACCCTGGACATTGGCTTGCTGAACCTGGGCCTTACCCACCGAGGTCAAACGAGCCGCCAGCCGATTGGCGTTGTCATGACGGGAGAATGACCCGGCCTGGACGTAAAGATTGGTCGTGCGGATTGGAACAGATTTGACCTCTTGGGTCGCCAATTCCCGTTCGACCGCTTCGACCGTCATGCCGCGCTGCGGCTTGGCTGGAGCGGAAGACGATAATTCCGGGGTCGAGGTCTTCACCGTGGCGCCGGGCGGTGGCGGCAGGCTTTCTGCTTGTACCGACCCACGAGGAGCGGCCTGGGCCACTTTCGGTTCGTTGCCGCCAGAATCGGGCTTCATCTTACCTGCCAAAGCCCGGCTTTCCTCACCCAGAACCTGAACCCGAACCTTGGCGGTGCCTTTGCCCTCCATACCCAAAAGCTGGGCAGATCGGCGAGACAAATCCAAAATACGGCCGTTGACGAAAGGACCGCGATCATTGATGCGAACGATGATCGAGCGCCCATTCTCCAGATTGGTGATGCGGGCAATGCTGGGCATCTGCAAGGTCTTATGAGCGGCGGAAACGGTATTCTGGTCAAAAATCTCGCCATTGGCGGTCAGCTTGGCGTGGAAGTTCGGTCCATACCAAGATGCGATGCCGGTTTCGTCATAACTGAAATCTTCCTGGGGATAATACCAGATTCCAGCGACTTGGTAGGGCTTGCCCACCTTGTAGTTGGATGAAGCGGAAGTGTTGGGGGCTGGCGCATCATCGCTTCCCACTGCCGATTTCGCGCCATGGACGAACAGATTGATTTCGGAGCAGCCCGCCAGCATAACCCCCGCCAGCAGCAATATGGCCATATGTGAGCTTCGCGACGCCATCCCTATCATCTCGTCGTCTCCCCACACCATCTAGTCGCCATCACAGGGCATCCACCAAACATCTAGTCTACTTACCGCCGATGCGATCCGCAAGATGACCTGCGGCCAAGGCAAAGAAGGTCGAGCGGTTCCACTTCATAATGGTGCGAAAATTATCATAGACCAGGAAGGCTGGCCCCTTGCCTGTCTCGGCCAGAACGACAGACCCTTCAAGATCGCGAACCGGCAGCGGCTTGCCGTCGGCTCCGCGAACGCCCAGGGCATTCCACTGAGCCAAGCTCTTGCGGGTATCCACACCGATCAGTTTGGGATCAAAGCCCTTGGGCAGCTGAATCGCACGCCCCCAGGTCTGGTCACCGCGCCAGCCTTCGGAAGACAGATAGTTGGCAGCAGAAGCCAAGGCATCCGATCGGTTGGTCCAGATGTTGCGCTTCCCGTCACCATCCCAATCCACCGCGAATTTCAGGAAAGTCGAGGGCATGAACTGGCACTGCCCCATGGCCCCGGCCCAAGACCCGATCATGGCGTTGGGCGTGATATGCCCTTGGTTCAAAATGGTCAGGGCATTCATCAGCTCGGAACGGAAATATTTAGAGCGACGACCGTCATAAGCCAGGGTCGCCAGCGAAGAAACCACCGACATGCCGCCGGTGTTTTTGCCAAACCCGGTCTCGATCCCCCACAACGCCACCACAAAACGCGGCTGGACCCCGAAACGCTTTTCGATTTCGGTCAGCAGGACACGGTTTTCAGCCAGCTTGCGCCGTCCTTCCTCCACCCGCGCGGGGGTAACGATACGCCCCAGATACTCTTGAAAACTAAGGGTGAATTCCGGCTGTTTACGGTCAAGCTCGATGACACGGTCAATGTGTTGAACAGAGGTCAGAGCTGAATCGAGGATTTCGGGACGGATACCGTTCTCCAAGGCTTCGGCCCGCACCCCGGTCAGAAAGGTGGCGAAGCCTTCATTGACCCCGACGGACATCCCTGCGGCAGAGGCCGATACAACAGGTTCCTCGGCCGAAGCGGCACATCCCGCCAATGCCAGACAAGCCGCCGCAAGTCCCGCAACCGCCCAAGATTTCGTCGTATACGCCATGACCCACACCCCAAATATGGTATTCTGCAGGTCAGTTGTGCCACATCACGCGCCTTCAGAGCAACCGCTGCCTCACGGATGGGGCAACAACTCGGCAGTCCACCCGGACAGCCGGTAGCCAACCAGCCCCACCAACTCGTGCCCAACCATGCTCAGGCCGCCAAGCCCGGCCCCGACGCTGAAGCGTAGGTTGGATAGATTGAGCCAATCCTTGCCCGTGGTGTGATAATCGACGGGATAAGGAATGACGAACCAGTCAACGGCACGAAAGCACCCCACCGACCGGGTCATATGAAATGCCGATGTGATGAGCAACCACGTCTCACCGGGTTTCGGTTCCATCAAGTTTTTGGTGAACAGAGCATTCTCACGCGTATTGCGTGACTGGTCCTCGAATGTTATTCGTCGATGATCAAATCCAATTTCATCATAAAATTCACGAACATATGTTGCCTCTTTAAACCTTTGCTCAAGCAGAGCCCCGGCCCCACCGGTAAAGACCAGCTTGGCATTCGGGTAGCGTTTGGCCAAGGGTATCAGGGCCGTCATCCGCGTGGCGGAACTGTTGACGGCGGGACGGCCACGGGCCGCACTGAGGACAGGGTTTAATCCCCCGCCCAGCACAATGATTCCATCCACATGATCGGGCATGGCATCAGGCGTAGGGAATCGGTTCTCCAACCACGTACTGAATATCTGTTCAAACGGGAATACGGCCAAGAGGACGACAAAAGCAAAAAGGCCGCCAAGAAGCCGCCGCCCCAAAGCTTTATGGCGGCGACTTCTCAAAAGAATCCCCCCGAGAAGCAGGATCAGGAAAGTCAGGTTGAAAAGGTCCGTCAAAGCTCCGACCAACTTTGATATAATGAACATATCCCCTCCGGCCCGCCGCTTTGAATTTATCTTAAGCCCTGGGCCGCATCATATGCTAAGTCGGAGCCAACGTCGTCGTTGCCGGATTTTGTCCATGCACACGCTTCTTGCCGCTGCTGTCGGGCGCCACCGCCAAGGTCAAGTCTTGGAGGCTGAGACCGAGTATCGGCGTATCATCGCGCTTCATCCGTCATTCGCCGAGGCTCACAATGCCCTAGGGATCGCCCTGCAACAGCAAGGGCGCTCCGAAGAGGCGATTCAAACCTTTCAGCAAGCCCTATCTCTGAAACCCGATTATGCGGGAGCAAGGGGGAACCTCGGCGCGGCCTTGTTGGCCCTGGGCCGCCGCGACGAGGCGATCTCAGTCTTTGAGGCGGCTTTGGCTCAAGATCCATCAAGCCCAGACATTCTTTACAATCTGGGCTGGGCGATGCAGGAAGCCGGGGCGCTGGAAAAGTCAGTGGCTCTTTATGGCCGCGCCATCGCACTCAATCCCTGCCATTATGCCGCCTATGGCAATCTCGGCATGGCGTTGCGAGCATCCGGTCGACTCAATGAATCGCTGCGGGCCTATGAACAGGCGGTGGCCTTGGCCAAGGATCAGGCGCTGATCCGCTATGGATACGCCCAAGCCTTGCTGGAAGCGGGTGACTTTGACCTGGGCTGGCGCGAGCATGAAGTCCGTTTCACGGCGGGAATCGCCAAGCTTCGACACACCCACTTGCCTCGTTGGCAGGGCGAAGATATTGCTGGCCGCTCCATCTTGGTCTGGGCGGAACAGGGATTGGGGGATTCCATCCAATTCTGCCGGTATCTACCGTTGTTACGCCAAAGTGGAGCCACGGTGATCTTCGAGGTTCAAGAACCACTATGGCGGCTTTGCGCGTCCATGACTGGAATTAACGTTATTGCACGCGGCTCCCCCCTCCCCCCGGCGGATATCCAAGTTCCATTGATGAGTCTGCCATTGCTGTTGGGACAAAAACCATTCACGCCCCCCATTCCCTATCTTTCATGCTCGGAAGCGAAAGACGCTGAGTGGAAACTACGCCTTGGGGCACGGACACGCCCCAGGGTCGGGCTGGTCTGGGCGGGTAGCCCTACTCATAAGGACGACCACAACCGCTCTCTCCCCCTCCAGGTTCTGCATGAAATCTTGCGAGAACCCGAAGTGGAGTTCTTTTCATTCCAGGTCGGGCCAGCCGCCGCCGCCTTCGTTGGAATGCACGATCTCTCGGAACACCTGAACGATTTTGCCGATTCCGCTGCCGCCATGTGCAACATGGACCTGCTGATCGGCGTCGATACATCGGTATTACATCTGGCGGGAGCCCTGGGCTGCCCTGCCTGGGCCTTGCTGCCCTTCGCGTCGGATTGGCGCTGGCTGCACGGGCGCGATGATAGCCCGTGGTATCCCTCGTTACGGTTATTCCGTCAGAACCGCCGACAGGACTGGAGTTCGGTGATTGACCGTATCTTGTCCGAGCTGAAAAAACTTGTTGAACTAAGTTGATGCCTCGACATGATCAGCCAAGCGGGCAAGCGAGTTCGAGAGCAGCCGATGGTCGTGAACATCTATAACCGCCGCCATGATTGAAGCTGCTTCGTCGCCGATCAGGCCGATGGCGCGGATGGAGGCCAAAAAGCCTTCCGAATCCAAAGCCTCCTTGGCGGGACGAAAGGCCCTGTTGCGGCCTCCCTTGGATTCCTGATCCAAGACCTCGGTTAAAGCCTCTTCCGCCGGACGTTTGCGATGAATCTGGAAGGCAAGAGCCCGAAGTACCCGGACTTTATCGTCCTTATCCAGTTCGCTAACCTTGGCCATCACTCAGTCTCGCTTCTCGAAAAAATACGGCCTATATCCGCTGGAGACAAAATCCGCCATGCGCCAGGAGCCAAATCACCCAAGTCCAGCCCGCCGATAGCGGTGCGGCTTAGAACCTCCACATGATTCCCGACAGCAGCGAACATGCGCTTGACCTGATGATAGCGGCCTTCAACAATCGTGATATGTGCGCTTTGCGGCCCGCTTGCCGCCATTTTTGCCGGGGCCAGAGGCGTGGATTCCGATCGCAGCATCAAAGTCCCGCTGGCGAAGATCGCCTCCTCCTCCCCCGTCAACGGCCACGCCAAGGTCACATGATAGGTCTTCGGAACATGGCTGCGCGGGGCGGTGATCTTGTGGGACAAGGCCCCGTCATCGGTCATCAGCAGCAAGCCAGTGCTGTCTCTATCCAAGCGCCCCACGGATGACACCAGCGGATTGCGGCTTGAAAACCGTTGTGGCAGCAACTCATAAACCACCCGCCCCGGATCGGATGTCGAACAGGTGTAACCTTCTGGCTTATTCAACATGAGAACCAGCCCGGCAGCAGGGTCCAAGGCCTCGCCGTCCAGGCGGATAAGCTCATGGACAACCGCACATTCATCCGTCAGGACCGTTCCATCCACGGATGTCAGGCGGCCGTCGCGAACCATGCGGCGCGCCTCTTTCTGGCTGGCATAACCCAGATTAGCGATGAGTCGCGCCAGTCTCATTTGTCCCTACCGCTCATGACGATTGCTCGAAAGATAGACTTTGAACCCGTCGCGCTGCCCCAGCAGTTCCACGCTACGAAAGCGCCGCCTCAGATCGGCCTCATAAGGAAGGGTCTGATTGGCCACCAGCAGGAACTTGCCTCTCCTGCGGATGGATTTCCATGCGCTGAAAATGAAAGCTTTGCCGATGGCGGGATCGGCCCGGCGTCCTTCATGAAACGGAGGGTTACTGATGATCCAGTCATAGGGAGCCACCTCGGGCAGACCTGCGCAAACGTCCAGCCAGTGATAGGTGGCCACCGAGGCGCGATCAGCTGCCATCTCCGTGATATTGGATTGGGCATCCTCCAGGGCAAGCGCTTCACCCTCGTAAAGGTCCAGGCCGGTTATGGCGGGGAATCTTTGCAATAGATTGACCCCAAGATATCCCCAGCCGCCCCCAAGATCGGCAACCCGCCCCTCGATGGAGTCGGGAAAGTGGTCCACGAGAACCTTCGACCCTTTATCGGGATGGCCGGAACTGAAACATCCGGCGCGGGAGACGAAGCCCCCTTCATCCATCCGCTTTGGACCGCCCCCGGCCAACCAATCGGCCAGGATCGCGGGAGGCTCCCCCGGACCTTTGTGCAGCCAGAAGACACGGGCCTGATGCTTGGATAATTGCCCGTCCAGGCCAAGAACACGCTCGACTTCGCGTTCAACACTCGCGGCCCCAAGAGCCTTGGCTCCGCTACAAACCAGCAGCCCGCCCGGTTCCAACAACAACCAGGCACGCGCCAGATTGGCCAGAGTCTCGGCCTTGTGCTTCGTTACCAGAACAAGCCCGGCGGCAAAGCCCCCCTCTAACCGGCTAACGACCTGAAATCCGGCTTTCGTCAAAAGATCGGCGGCGGGCTTGAAGCTCTGTTCGCAAGTCAGGCGCGACCGCCATTCCTCACCCAGTCCATCAGCTCCCTCGGCCCGCATGAGGAACGCCCGATCCGGCAGGGGCAGCAAGCCCTTGTCGAACGGCAACAGTAACGCCTTGACCTGATCCGGCTGATCCACCTTGAACGTCCAATCCCAAATATCATCAGGCACGGGGTGTAGCACGACACAAGCCTGAGGGAAACGGAAAGCCCCCCACCTAATCTTGCCCCATTGCGCCATGGCGCATGCTGAGGTAAATCTCCAGTCTCAATGGGACCAGATGCTGGGTCGCTTGATATATAAGGACGGATGGGTGGCAGAGTGGTCTATTGCACCGGTCTTGAAAACCGGAGGGGCGCAAGCCTCCGTGGGTTCGAATCCTACCCCATCCGCCATTGATTGACGCTCAGGTCCCTACCAAATCAAGGGCGGTCTTTCCATGCCGACGTGGTATGCGCTGGAATAGCTTGCCGAGAGCAAGCTTCGAGTGGCAATTTCAAATTTGAATTGCACTAAGGTTTGGAGGTCCATGACCCGTCCCGTTCTAGCCAAAGACCCGAATGATAAGGATTTCGGGGGCTATCGCTCATTATTCGAAAATGCTGTGGAAGGTATTTACCGCACCACTCCCGATGGGCGCTACCTTGATGCCAACCCGGCCTTGGCCCGTATCTATGGTTATTCCGACCCTATCGAGCTGATCGCAGGGCTGACCGATATTGCCCATGATCTCTATGTCAATCCATCCGACAGAGACCGCTTCAAGGAATGCCTCAACCGTGATTCGGTCGTGCGCAACTTCGAGGCCCGAGTCTATGACAAAAACCGCGACATCATCTGGATCTCCGAAAATGCCCGCGCCGTGCGCAATGCCGAAGGCTTGGTGACGGGCTACGAAGGCACGGTTCAAGACATCAGTGATCGCAAACGGGCCGAAGAATCCCTGAGATTGGCGGCTGCGGTATTTGAGACCGTTGGCGAAGCCATTATTGTGACCAATTCCAATCGAATTGTGCTGGCGGTCAAT
>JAYTWE010000287.1:0-2555 GCA_043744055.1 Magnetospirillum sp. | reverse complement strand
CGCGCCCAGCGACGCATACGTCGCCCGGACCTTGGGGGCGGGCTTCGCCCTTGCCTTCTCCCCCTTGAACTGAATAGGTCAGTTCAAGGGCTCGGCGGTGTGATTTAGCCGAATCAGGCCGTTCGGACATTGTGAAGGAACTGGTCGATGGTTCCCTTCAGATTGGTGGATTGCAGCGCCAATGATTGCGAAGCATCCAGAACCTCTCTGGAGGCCATGCCGGTTTCATCGGCCGCCGCTTGAACCTGGACCACATTGCTGCTGACCTCGGCCGTTCCCGCCGCCGCTTGCTCCACATTCCGGGCGATTTCCGAAGTCGCAGCACTTTGGGCGCTGACTCCATCGGCAACATCTTCGGAGATATGGCCGATTTCCTCGATGACCTTGACGATATTGCCGATGGTCTCGACCACGCGGCGGGTCTGATCTTGAATGGCGGTGATCTGCTGACCGATCTCGTCGGTGGCCTTGGCGGTCTGATTGGCCAGGGTCTTCACTTCATTGGCGACCACGGCGAAGCCCTTGCCCGCCTCACCGGCCCGAGCCGCCTCGATGGTCGCGTTCAGCGCCAGCAGATTGGTCTGAGCCGCAATATCGTTGATGAGATTGACCACCTCACCGATCCGCTGAACCGTTCCCGCCAGTTGATTGACCGCGTCACCGGCCTCGGAGGCCTGGCCCACGGCATTGCGCGAGATTTCGCTGGAATGGGCCACCTGGCGACCGATCTCATGAATGGAGCTGGAGAGTTCCTCGGCGGCGGCAGCCACGGTCTGGACATTGACCGAGGCCTCTTCCGAAGCGGCGGCAACCGTGGTGGCCTGATGACTGGTTTGCGTCGCGGTCGAGCTCATGGACCCGGCGGTGGACTGCAATTGTGTCGCGGCGCTGGCCACCAGATGCACCATCTCGCTGGCGGCAAGATCGAAAGCGTTGGTCAGCGATTCGATCCGGGATGCGCGCTGTCGCTGCGCCTCGTCGGCTTGCTTCTGAGCGGCTTCCAATTCGTGCTGACGAATCAGATTGGCGTGAAACACATTCATGGCCGAAGCCATTTCACCCACTTCGTCGGTGCGGCCCTGGGCCGGAATCACCACCGAAGTATCGCCCTTGGACAAAGTCTCCATGGCCCGCGTCATCATGGCCAGGGGCGGAACGATGCTGGCCACCGTCCGGTTGGCGATAAGCACGGCCAGGGCCAGCCCCACCGCCAGGGCGATGAAGGCCGCCGTCACCATGGCGCCAACCATGGATTCCACCGCCTTGGCATCATCATCAAGCATTCTCTGCTGATTTTCGATCATGCCGCCGGTGCGGCGGCCATTGGCCCCCTTCTCTCCTTGCAGCACCACCACAAGACGGCGGACTTTCGGCACCGCCTCGGTCACCAGAACATCAACAGCCTCTTTGCTGACCCCGAAGGATTCCGCTTTATCCTGCGCCGTCTTGAGACCCAGCAACAAATCGCGGGCTTCCTTCCACAATTCAATATTGCGGGAATTGGTGAAGCGCTGCGCCAGCTTATCCATTTCAGCGATTTCGTGAGAGATATCGCCCCAGGCATCGGCCCGTTCCTGCTTGAAGCTGTCATTGCCGGTCAGGAGATAGCCGCGAAGCGCCGCCAACGAGGCGAACATATCACCCTCGATCGCGGTGCTGGTCTGAGCAACCGGCATACGGAATCCGATCATACGTTCGGTCGCGTCGCGAACTCCGCGAGCCTCATAGACGATGGTTCCGACCATCACGGCAATCAAGCCGCAGAGAATGCCGAACCCAAGCCATAACCGCTGACCAATACGCAAATTCGATGTGGATTCTCGTGCCATTATTGCCCCCCCAGGACATTTCTAGTTTTGATCTAATCCAAAAGCACGCCTCTGGATGTGACAAAAATCAAAACAGGGATAGCATATGCGCCTATTTCCAAAGACATGGTTAATTTTGAATCCACGTCTTTGAAATCAGGCTGGCTGCCCGGATCGCCACTTTTCCATTTGCATCCGAGAGCCTGTCGAGCGCAAATCATGGGACCATGAGCACCGAGACAAAATCCTGGTTGAAGCCGATTCTAGAGCCGCTGCGCCCCATGATGCGCGAGCTGCTGACCGCGTCGTTGTTTATCAATCTGATGGCGCTGGCGGTTCCCATCTTCGTCATGCAGGTCTATGACCGGGTGATCGGTCACAACGGCTTCGCCACCCTGAAGGGACTGGTCATCGGCGTCGGCTGTCTGCTGGCCTTCGACTGGATCATCCGCACGTCTCGCGGCCGCATCATGCAAACGGCGGCGTTGCGCGTCGATGTGGAAATCGGCACCAAGCTGTTCGACAAGATCATGAATCTGCCGTTACGCAGCCTGGAAAGCCGCCCCGCTTCGTTCTGGCAGACCTTGTTCCGCGACGTGGACGCCATTCGCAATACGGTCTCGGGCGCAACGGCCATCCTTCTTGCCGATCTGCCCTTCGTGATGATCTTCCTGGGCGTGATCTTCGTCATCGGTCGCCCGCTGGCCCTGGTCTTTGTGGTTCTGTTCGTGTTCTTCATGATCTTGG
>JAYTWE010000286.1:0-4933 GCA_043744055.1 Magnetospirillum sp. | reverse complement strand
CCCATATCGACAATGCGCGCTTCAAACTGCACTATGGTGATTTGTCCGACAGCTCCAACCTGACCCGCATCCTTAGCGAAGTGCAGCCGGATGAGGTTTATAACCTCGGCGCGCAATCCCATGTTGCCGTCAGCTTTGAAGCGCCCGAATATACCGCAGACGTGGATGCCATCGGCACCCTGCGCCTGTTGGAGGCGATCCGTTTTCTGAAGCTGGAACAGAAAACCCGGTTTTATCAGGCCTCGACCTCGGAGCTTTACGGGTTTGTTCAGGAAACGCCACAAAAGGAAACCACGCCGTTTTACCCGCGCAGCCCCTATGCCGTTGCCAAGATGTATGCCTACTGGATTGCGGTGAATTACCGCGAGGCTTATGGCATGCACGCCTCCAACGGCATTCTCTTCAATCACGAAAGCCCCAGCCGAGGCGAAACCTTTGTGACCCGGAAAGTGACGCGGGCGGTCGCCGCCATCCAAACCGGAAAGCAGGAAAAGCTTCATATGGGCAACCTGGATGCTCAGCGCGACTGGGGCCATGCCCGCGACTATATGGAGGGCGTCTGGCGCATTTTACAGCAAGACAAGCCCGACGACTTCCTACTGGCGACGGGAGAGACCCACTCTGTCCGCGAATTCATCGAACTGGCCTTCGCCGAGGTCGGGCGGACCATCGCGTGGCAAGGCCAAGGCGTGGCGGAAAAGGGACTTGATGCCGCCACCGGGAAAGTCCTGATCGAGGTCGACCCCCTGTATTTCCGTCCGACAGAGGTCGATCTGCTGCGAGGCGACGCGACCAAGGCGCACCAGATATTGGGGTGGAAACACACCACCACCTTCAAGGAACTGGTCCGCGAGATGGTCCAGAGCGACCTTGCCCTGGCCTCCCGATAAAGAAAGTCTATCCTTTAATCCAACGGATCAGAAATCCCAGGGGACGCAGGAATGGGTAAAGGCCGCGAAGACCGCGGGGCAAGCGAAACAATGACCAGTCTACCGGATAGCTGATATCCGCCCGGAACTGAGACCACACACTGCGCCAACGGCCCTTGGCCCGGTAACGATACCACCGCAGCCTGATTTCACGGCGATACCAAGCCAATGACCGGTCTGGACAGGATTCGGCCCAGGCTCCATTTTCGATAAACCATCGGCAATACCGCACGACCCAGGCTTGGCCCCGAATATCGCAGAGTATCCCCGGCACCGGTCGCGCGCCGAGCAGGACGTCGCACAGGCACAGCACATCGACCATCGGCTGCCGCAGCTCCATCGCCTCGGCATCGGACAAGGCCAAAGCCGCAATTTCCGGCGATTGCAGCAAAGTGGCCATATCAACCAGCCAGCACAGGCGCTGCCAGCCATGAGCCGCGCCATGGACACAGAGATACAGCGCCAAATGCCGCTGCGACATGGTGTGGACCGAGCCTCCCCAACCGGGAATCTCCTGGCGATCCGCCCAAAGAGTCTCGAAATCCAGCGGGAAGAAATCAGGGTCATCGGTCAGCCTCTGATGAAGCTCCAAAAGATGACCGTCCGAATGGCGATACGGCAGGTCCCGAATAAAAGGCTGAGCATCCGATCTTTGCCACAAAAGCGGTAGTTTGGCTCCCCCATTCCCATATCCCGCCGCCAGAACCAGATCATGCGCCTTCCACATCTGAGCCGGATCAACCAGAAGGTCCATATCCCCAAATCCACGCCGGGCAAGATTGCCATGGAGAAGCTGCGACAAAGCGACTCCCTTAACCGCCAACACCCGAATGCCCTCCTTGGCGAACAGTCCGGTCAGGCGGATCAGCTCGGCAGTCTGGGACAGGCATTTGCGGCTCTGGCGATCTCGCCACCCCTCAAGCTTGTCTCTGACTTCAGTAGGCATGCGCGCCATGTGCTTGCGCCCAAGGCCGTGCGCCAGCAGAGGAACCACATGATTGTTCACCGCCGCCGATAAAAAACCGGACCAATCGCCGATCTCATCCATGGCGGATTCCAAGGCAGCCTCATGGGCGGCATCCCGGTTTCGCAGGGCCAGACACAACGTCCGATATTCGGCAGGCAGTGTTGAGAAACGGTTCATCTCACTCGACCACTTGCCCCCTGGTGCTGGACCAGGACTGGGCCACCCCAACGCCCAGGATCGCGGCGAAGGTCACCGCCACCGCCGGAATTTGAAGGCTGAAATCCACCAGAGCATGCAGCCCCACCAGCACCGAGGCGGCAACGCCCAGTGCGGCCAATTCCCGATTCTGGTGCCGCAGGAACACTCCGGCCACACACCGCATCGCGGCCCACCCCCCCGCCAGAAAGAGGCAGAGAGCGGCGGGTATTCCCAATTCGATCATCAGTTCCAGCCAGGAATTATGCGCCTGTGGCCAATATTGGGTGATCGAGACCGGCCGGATCGCCTGGAACGCATCGGCAAAGCCCCCCAAGCCGTAGCCCAACCAAGGCCGCTCACTCAAAATCTCCAGCCCCAGCAGATAGACCCGCAGACGCTGATCCGTATCGGCCGACAATTCCCCCACCCTGTTGTCAAGCTCGGCCAGAACGGCCAGGGAAAAAGCGATCAACAGCGCCATCTGAACCAAGATGGGCTGCCATTTCCGCCCCTGGGCGAGAATCAAAAAGACCATGGCTGCCAAGACCGATGCGGCGGCACCCGCCCGAGAATGCGTGAGCAAGAGCGCCGTCGCCAAAATGGGAACTGCGGCCAGCATCCCGATCAACCACCAATCCCGCCCCCCCAGAACCAGGCGCAGGCATTTCCGCCGTCCAAACTGGTTGAGCTTGATGAGGATGGCAGCCAGGGCGCAGAGCAAGCCAAGCCCCGCCAAGGTGGCGTAATGATTTCGGTTCACCTGGGTCGCCGTCAGATCACCGGGATAGGCCCACTTATCCAGCCACAGGATCTTTTCCGTTCCCGACAGATAAACGACCAGACCATAAGCAGCCACCACTCCGCCCGACAGCCCAAGCCCTTCGATCAGTCTTGCGGCTCGGCGGTTGGACCGCCCCATCTGCACCGCCAAAAGAAAGGCCAGGCCATGTCCGATCAAGGCCATCTCCCCCTCGCGCCCGGCAGCAGGGGAAAGAGAGACCAGACGCGGCAGAGCCCCCAAGACGAGTTCCGCCTCGCTCCAAATGGGATGAGCCCAATCATCGGGTAAGACCGGCAGGGTTTGCAACATCCCCCAGCCGATGGCCGCCCCATAAAGGCTTAAGGGAATCGCGAGACGACGAAGGGATATGCCGGGCGTATCGGGCCGGATCATAACCAGACAACCCCACCCGCAAGCGCATATTCCCAGCAGAACCATGAGTATGGCGGCGCTCCATGGGCGGGCGGAGCCAAGGGGAATGGCGGAGAAGGCAAGAGTCGAAAGAAATATGGCGAAGATCAATGAAGGCAAGGACGATAAATTATCGGAACGTTTACTCCGATTTTTCATGGGGTCCATGGCGACCGCCGATGTGATCTTCCCCTCCATACCTACCCCCAATCTTATACCGTATATCGCCGGGCGGATTCGATCCCCAATATATGTACGGTAACCTTGTCACGACAGCGCTCCGACACAAAAGAAGGATTACCCTCCATGCTCATGAAGCACCTCCTGGCAGCCGCGGTCGCCTTCGGCCTAATGCTTGGCAGCACTCAACAAGCCCAAGCGGAGGATGTGAGCGTGTTCGCCGCCGCGTCCACCACCAACGCCCTCGATGAAATCGCAATCCTATTCAAGGCCAAGACCGGAAACGGAATCAAGGCGTCTTATGCCTCATCCTCCACCTTGGCCAAACAGGTCGAGCAAGGCGCGCCAGCCCAGGTCTTTATCTCGGCTGATCTGAAGTGGATGGATTATCTGGCTGAAAAGAAACTTATCAATGCGGCGTCCCGCATCAATCTTCTCGGCAACACCTTGGTGCTGATTGCGCCGTCCGACAGCACAATTCCAGCCCAGTCCATCGACAAGGCCACCGATCTGGCCAAGCTGTTGGGAGACAACCGCCTTTCCACCGGCGACCCCGACCATGTGCCGGCGGGCATTTACGCCAAGCAAGCCTTGGAGACCATGGGACAATGGGCGTCTATCGGCCCCAGACTGGCCCGCACGGATTCGGTTCGCGCCGCCCTCGCCCTGGTGGAACGTGGCGAAGCGCCTCTGGGCATCGTCTATTCCACCGATGCCGCTGTAACCAAGAAGGTCAGAATCATCGGCGTATTCTCCTCTTCACTGCACGATCAGGTGATCTATCCCGCCGCCCTGGTCGCCGGGAACGAGACCGAAAGCGCCCGGCAATTCCTCGACTTTCTCAAATCCAACGAAGCCAAGGGCGTCTTTGTCAAATACGGCTTCAAGCTGAACTGACCCGACAGGCCATGTCCACACATGGAAAGTTAATTTCCATGTGTGGACGTTTTATTTGCAGCTCGGCGCTTCCAAACCAGGAGGAGGCAAAGCAGCTCCCTCCCCTCCGAGCCTTGCGTTCACTGCAACGGTGGCATTCCCCCACCCTTCCCGCCCTACCCGAAAGAACTGGCACGGCCTTTGCGGTAACTGCGTCGCACAACAGATCGCACCGACGCGCCAGACAAGGTGGGGGCCAATGTACGACGACACCGAGATTTCCCGAGAGATCGCCAACAGGTTCAACCTGGAACGCCGCGACTTCCTGAAGTTCTGCGCCGCCATGGCCGCGACCATGGGTCTGCCCAAGGGGGCCGAAGCCCAGATCGCCCAGGCCATCACGGTCAAGGAACGTCCCAGCGTAATCTGGCTGCACTTTCAAGAGTGCACCGGCTGTACCGAATCCATGCTCCGCGCCGAGCATCCCACCATCGAGAAGCTGATCCTTGAGATCATCTCGCTGGATTACCACGAGACCTTGTTCGCCGCGGCGGGCCATCAGGTCGAAGCCGCCCGCGAAGCCGCCATGAA
>JAYTWE010000285.1:0-2059 GCA_043744055.1 Magnetospirillum sp. | reverse complement strand
CTATGACGCAGGTGAAATCTGGATCGCTGATCTGGCTGATCCCACTAAGCCGGTTTTACGGAAATTCACCAATATCGGCAAGCTACCCTATGACGCCCTGATTACCGGAGACGGTCGCTGGTATCTGGCCGGGCTGTTCGGCGAGGACGGGATCGCCTTGCTTGACTTGTGGAATCTGGATAAGGGCGTGACCCGCATCTTGGACCATTACGGCAAGGGTAAGGAAGCGCTGCCGGTGTTCAAGATGCCCCATCTGCGCGGTTGGGCGGTGGCTGGAAACGAAGTCTGGCTTCCCGCTATCGGTCATCATCAGGTCTTGGTGGTCGATAAGAGCACCTGGACGGAGAAGGCTCGAATTGACGTGGCCGGTCAGCCGGTCTTCGCCATGGCGCGTCCCGACGGCCGTCAGGTCTGGGTCAATTTCGCGGTGCCGGACTATAACCTTATTCAGGTAATCGACGTTCCCACCAAAACGGTGATTAAGACCTTCGAACCGGGAAAGGCTATCTTGCACATGGAATTCACGCCGCGCGGCGAGCGGGTTTGGTTGTCGGCGCGGGATTCCGACAAGGTGGTGGTCTACGATACTCAGACCTTGGAACAGGTGGCCGAGCTTCCCGCCATGAAGCCCAGCGGCATCTTCTTCACCGCCCGTGCTCACAAGACGGGGCTCTAACTTTGGACCGGATCGACCGTCATTTGCTTAACGACTTTCAGCAGGACTTTCCCCTGGTGGCGCGGCCCTATGCCGCCTTGGGCGAGGCGCTGGGAGTGAGCGAGGCCGAGGTGATGACGCGTCTGGCCCGCCTGTCCGACAATGGAACCGTCAGTCGTGTCGGCGCCGTGTTCCGGCCTCATACGGTGGGCGGCAGCACCCTGGCCGCTTTGGCTGCCCCGCCCGATGATTTGGAGCGCATCGCCCATCTGGTCAGCGCCTATGCCGAGGTGAATCATAACTATCAGCGCGAGCATCGGCTGAATTTGTGGTTTGTGGTCACCGCGCCCTCGACCGAAGCGGTTCAGGCGGTGCTGGCTGATATTTCCGCCCGGACCGGGTTGGAGGTGTTGGACCTGCCGCTGCTGGAGCATTTCCACATTGATTTGGGGTTCGATCTCAAATGGAGCTGAACGATTCCGACCATGCCCTGGTCTCGGTCCTTGCCGAGGGTCTGCCCTTGGTCGAGCGGCCCTATCTGGCCATCGGTCAGGCTTTGGGCATGGGTGAGGATCAGGTGATCGAACGCATCAGCACCATGAAAGCGGCAGGGATCATCCGTCGTTTCGGCATCATCGTGCGCCACCATGAATTGGGCTTTCGCGCAAATGCCATGGCGGTGTGGGATATTCCCGATGCCGAGGTCAGCGAGCTTGGCCGCCGTCTGGGGGATTCGCCAGAGGTTACCTTGTGTTATCGCCGCCCGCGTCGTCTACCCGACTGGCCCTATAACCTGTTCTGCATGGTCCATGGCCGCGACCGCGCCACGGTGGAAGCAACCATCGCCACCCTGATCGGACAGCACCATGGTCTGGACCTTCGCCCCCATACTGTGCTGTTCTCGACCCGACGTTTCAAACAGACCGGTGCCCGCTATGGGCGCAAGATGGCGGCGGAGTAGGACATGGACGAGACTGACCGCCGGATCATCAACGCCTTCCAGGGCGGCTTTCCCATTTGCGACCGTCCTTTCGCTGTTGCCGCCGAGAGCCTGGGCTTGGCGGAAGCCGAATTTCTGACCCGTGTCGCAGCCCTGCGTGAGGCGGGAACCATCAGCCGCTTCGGCCCCATGTGGCATGCGGAAAAGATGGGCGGCGGCTTGACCTTGACCGCCATGAAAGTGCCGCAAGACCGTTTCGACGAGGTGGCGGCGATGGTTAACTCCTTCCCGGAAGTGGCTCACAACTATGCCCGTGAGCACGCCTTGAACATGTGGTTCGTGGTCGCTACCGAGAAGCCGGAACGCATCAAGCAGGTCCTGGCGGAGATTGAAGCCATGACTGGAATTCAGGTTCACGATATGCCGAAGATCGAGGAGTTTTTCGTGGGACTGAGGTTCGAGGC
>JAYTWE010000284.1:0-2166 GCA_043744055.1 Magnetospirillum sp. | reverse complement strand
CTGAGACGAAGCGGAAAAATCAGCGCGGGCGGGTGATGAGCCTGCCGCCACAAGGATGACTGCCATAGCTGCCGCCTTGATTACCTTCATGGAGAAGACCCTATTCTACCCTCGATACGGGCGCATCCTGCCTGAGAAATTCCTAATTCTCTGTGAATCCAATCACAGATACGAACGCAATGTAAATACACATGAATGAAACGTAAGCGAAAGGCCTATGGCCTAGGATATCAATCAGCCATTCCAATGACCTGAACGGAGACCATCGCCGTCCCCTCGCCCGTCATGGCGAGCCGACGGGCGGCAGCCTCGGACAAGTCGAGAATCCGCCCGCTTCCCGGCCCGCGATCATTGATGCGCACCACCACACTGCGGCCACCATGGGGGCGCGAGACCTCGATCAGCGTTCCCATGGGCAAGTAAGGATGAGCGGCGGTGAAGTCCCTGGGATTAAAACGCTCGCCACTGGCGGTGCGGCGCCCACGATAGGCAGCCCCGTACCAAGACGCTACTCCCGTCATCACATGTTTTTCTGAAATATCTGAAATATTTTCAGCGAGTGACAGAGCAGGAACAGACAACACAGCCCCGAGAGCGATGATGAAAATTCCTACAATTTTATAGATTTTGTCTGACATCTATCTCTCGCACTGCTGTTGCCGAACCGTATTACTACGATCCGCACAGCTGGTCCGTGAGACTCATCACACATGACAGTATGAAAATTACAAACCCCATCCGGCCATCAAAATTATTGATGGCCGGATGGGGTTGGAAATTCGGACAGCCTTTAGCCGAGAGTGAGCATCACCAGCCGCGCATCCATGCGGAGCCCAGGACAATCGTTTCCACAAAACCGCAAGCGTTTCTGTTGGCGGAGCGGATGACGATCTATATGTTACTGTTCCGCATCAAGGTGGCTGCGCGTGAGCCACACGCTTGGGCTTGGGCAAATACGATCTGCGCAGAACCGCCTACACACAAAGCCTTACCATCGCCTAATGGGTTGAGATACAATGGAAAACAGCTCCAGAGTTTATATCTACGACACCACCTTGCGCGATGGCGCGCAGACTCAGGGAGTGGACTTTTCCGCCGCCGATAAGGTGCGGATCGCGCGTGAGCTTGACCGAATCGGCATCGACTATGTAGAAGGCGGCTGGCCGGGCGCCAATCCGACCGATGACGCTTTCTTTGCCGCGCCTCCGGCCTTCAAGCGGTCGCGGCTGACCGCTTTCGGCATGACCCGGCGATCAGGCCGCTCGGCCGATAATGATCCCGGCTTCAACGCCTTACTGACCACCCCGGCCCGCATCGTCACCATGGTGGGCAAAAGCTGGGACTTCCAAGTCACCGTCGCCCTGGGCATCGAGCTGGACGAGAATCTCCGCATGGTCTCGGATTCCGTGGCCCACGCCACGACCCGCATGGAAGAAGTGATGTTCGACGCCGAGCATTTCTTCGACGGCTACAAGGCCAATCCGACTTACGCCCTGGCAGCCGCCAAGGCCGCCTATGACGCGGGAGCGCGCTGGGTGGTCCTGTGCGACACCAATGGCGGGACCCTGCCGCATGAGATGGAACGCATCATCAGCGAAGTCATCAAGGGCGGCGTGCCCGGCAGCCATCTGGGGGTCCATTGCCATAATGATTCCGACACGGCGGTGGCCAATTCCCTGGCGGCGGTCAAGGCGGGCGTGCGCCAGGTCCAAGGCACCTTGAATGGTCTGGGCGAGCGCTGCGGCAATGCCAATCTGGTCTCCATCATCCCGGCCCTGATGCTGAAGATGGGTTTCAAGACCGGCATCGCGCCAGAGGATTTGAAGAATCTTCTTTCGGTCTCGCGCACCTTGGACGAAGTGCTGGACCGCTATCCCAGCCGAGGACAGCCCTATGTGGGCGATTCCGCCTTTGCTCATAAGGGCGGACTGCATGTCTCGGCGGTGGCCAAGGACCCGCGCTGCTACGAGCATATGGACCCTGCTTCCGTGGGCAATGTACGCCATATCGTCATGTCCGATCAGGCCGGACGCTCCAATCTGGTGGCCCGTATGGCCGAGATCGGCGTCGACCTGGACATGGTCAAGCGCGATTCCCTGATCGCCGTGGTCGAGCAGATGCAAGTCACCTTCGACCCGCGCGACGTCAAGGATCTGGTGGATCTGG
>JAYTWE010000283.1:0-1501 GCA_043744055.1 Magnetospirillum sp. | reverse complement strand
ACCGCCACCAGATTGCCCTTGGCGGTGTAGTCATAGGCCAGCGAGGGATCGCGGGCGATATGCAGACAGGGAAAGGCGACACCGGGAGAATAAGCCAAGGACAGATCGCGCTGAGTCGCCAACGGCTTGGTGGGGGTGATCTCGATCTTCCCCGGCCGTCCGGTGGAATGCATCAGCAAAGTGTCGCGCTCCAACGCGCTCATGCCCGTGTCGTCAGTATTGAAGGTGGATGCCATGGTCGTGCCGTCCCTGTGTCTGCTTCACGGCCGGGCATTCACCCTCGCCGAATCCTTAGTGATTAGAGCGCGACGCTGTTCAAAACGTCACCCCCCGGAAATCCGATGGCCCAAGAGTTCCGGTCAATGCCGCTTTCCCATGGCCCGCTCGAAAATATGAACATTGGCCCCACCGGCGCCGGCCATCAATTGCTTGATCTTATCTTCCTCGGCGAAGGCTTCGACGCTGACCCACAAGACGACGCTGCCTGCCGCCAGGGCGCGGGCAAAATCGTCGGAATCAGGAATGGCGGCAACTTCGTCCAGCAAATCCTTCACCGCCACACCGCCCACACCGGCGGCGATCAGACCAGCGATCACCGCGCCCACCGGCCCGGCGGCAAGCGCGATCAGACCGGCGGCCACCAGCGGGCCTTCGAACTTCATTTCGCCCATCAAGGCGGTTAGTCCGTCGCGCCACTTCTGAGCCTTGCCTCCCGCCACATCCAGTGAATCGTGAGAGGTCAGCACCGACAGACGTCCGCGATCGAAACCGCATTCCAGCAAAGCGCTGACGGCGGCCTCGAAATGGCTGCGGTCGGCAAAGGTGCCCACGACTTCGCGCAGGGCGGAGGGAGTGGGTTGGGTTCGAGCGGGCATAAAAGTCTCCTCGTCATAACCTAGGAGGTCAATTGTGACCCATGGCGCGGACTCTGCCTAGAGCGTGTTTCAAACCGCGCTCTCCGGCCCAGGCGACGCAGAGCCGTTGGGCCAGTGCGAAAAAAATTCAAGCTTGGACGGGCACATGCCACAGATGGCTTCCGGGGCGAAGTTGGCCTTGAGGAACCGGGCGTATTCCACCTTTGAAGCAAAAACGTCCAGCCCCTGCGATCCGAGATAGGGCTGCCATTCTGGAACCGCATGCAGATTAAACTTATCGGCCACCAGCGGAAGATAAGCGATCGGCGGGCACTTCCACAAATGCCCCCGGAACAAGGTCGTACAGATTTTCTGGCTGCAAACCGCCCAAGATGTTTCCGGCTCTCCATCATTGAAGGGGCGCATGGCGGGGCCTTCGCCCTGATAGGTCGAATAGAACTCCACCCGGTTCTCCCGCACATCCAGTCTCACCCCGTGGTGATCCGCCATCTGGCGGGCTTTGGTGATCGCCGCGTGGAACAGGTCGGGCGGTTGGGTATGGTGGCTGATATGCAGGCTGCTGCCGGTAGCGGCCAGGGTTGGCCACAGATCGGGCTGGCGGTCCAACAGCAATCCGTTGCTGACCA
>JAYTWE010000282.1:0-7687 GCA_043744055.1 Magnetospirillum sp. | reverse complement strand
CCCGCTTATTTCGCTGCTATTCGCCGAACCTGTGCTCATACCTTGATCGAGATAAAGACAAGGCCAGCGGGCGAGGCTTTTTCTTGTGCAGAAGAGGCTGCCAAATACGCATCAGGAAAGAGCCGCGATTCTTTTGAGAAAAACGACCAAGTGTGGGCTGTATTCGACCGGGATAATGCTCCACACTTCGAGGAGGCGCTTGCACTATGTCAGAAGAAAGGCGTCAGGGTTGGTCGGTCCAATCCCTGCTTTGAGGTTTGGCTGATCCTCCACATTCAAGAATTTGACCAGCCTTGTGATCCCAAGGGAGCACAGAAGCATCTGGAAGCGATCCACACCCCCTATGACCCTAATCGCGGCAAGACTCCTGATTGCGCCGAATTGGTTAAAGCGGTTGAAGAGGCTGAAGCACGGGCGGCGGCGGGTTTGAAAAATCGAGACCGGGATGGAAAGCCCTTTGGTTCTCCTTCAACAACGGTGCACGAGCTTACTCGGGCCATTCGTGAGGCTGCGGCAAAGGCAAAGCCCAGGGTCAGAGGCTGAGTTTCAACCCGTCTCGGACGCAACCCGGACCTGTTTGCGCATCAGCCAGGGCAGCAGGACCAGGGCGGGGACCGTGACCACGGTGGTCAGGAAGAAAAAATCCACCCAGCCCAGCATATCGGCCAGCTTGCCGCTGGTGGATGCAAAGACGGTGCGGCCCACGGCGGTCAGGGAGGACAGCAAGGCGTATTGGGTGGCGGTATAAGCCACGTTGCACAGGCCGGAAATATAGGCCACCAGGGCGGACCCGGCCATTCCGGCAGTCAGGTTCTCGGCGAAGACGCACAGGGCCAAGGCCCAGATGTTATGGCCCGCCATGGCCTGGACCACATAGAACAGATTGCCGAGCGATTGCAGCACGCCGAAAATCAGCAAGGCGCGCATGACGCCGAGGCGGACCACCAGGGCTCCGCCGATGATGGTTCCGGCGATGGTGGCTCCGAAGCCGAAGATCTTGCTGACCCAGGCGATCTCATCCAGGCGGAAGCCCATCTCGATATAGAGGGTGTTGGCCATGGCTCCGGCCATGGCTTCGCCCATTTTATAGCCGATGACGAACAGCAGCACCGCCAGCCAGGCCGGTCGCGCCATCAGATCGGCGAAGGGGCAGACCACGGCTCCGTACAGCCACGCCGCGATCTTGGCCGGAGTGCCCTTCAGGTCGGGACGACTGTCCAGGAACTCGGCGGCGCGGCGTTCGCGCTCTAATGTGGCGGCCGAGACCTTGATCTCAGGCTCCGGCCCCAGCAGCAGCACCGCAAGCCCCACCGACAGCAGCGCCGCCATGGCGGCATAAGCCATGAACCAGCCGAAGGAGGACGCAACCAGCAGCGCCCCGGCTCCCGCCGCCAGCATGGCGAGGCGATAGCCGGTCTGCACCGCTCCGGCTCCGGGACCTTGCTGATCCTCGTCCAGAATCTCCACCCGATAGGCGTCGATGACGATGTCCTGACTGGCCGACAAAAAGGCCACCACCACGGCCAAAGTCGCGGTCAGCCAAAGCTGCTTGACCGGATCGGTGGTCCCCAAGGCCAAGATAGCGGCGATCAACAAGACCTGGATCAACACGCCCCAGCTCCGGCGGCGTCCCAGCAGATTGGTCAAGACCGGCAGCGGTAACCGGTCGATCAGCGGCGACCACAGGAATTTCAAGGCATAGGGAGTGCCGACCAAGGCGAAGATGCCGATGGCGGTACGGCTGATTCCCTCGCCCTTCAGCCAGGCCGACAGGGTGGAAAAGGTCAGCAGCAGCGGTAGACCGCTGGAAAATCCCAGCAACGCCACCATAACGACCCGACGGTCCAGATAGGCGGCGAAGCCTTGCTTCCAACCGATGGCGTTCTCATGACTTTGGGGATTGGACACGGGCAGACCACCAGATGCTGTTGCCGAGGCAGTCTAGCAGGGAGTGAAAGTTCCCGCACCCAGCTAAATCCGGTGGCGGAACCACTCGGCCAGACTGGCTTCCGACACGTTTCCTGACGCCAAATCCTGCATGACATGAACGGCATCTTGCGGATTGAAGATCAGCCGGATTCCATTATCGGCGAAAAACAACCGGGCGATAATCCAAGCCGTCCGCTTATTTCCGTCGGTGAAGCCATGATTACGCGACAGGCCATAAGCGTAGGCTGCGGCTAAATCAGCGGCATCGGGTTGGCCATAGGACAACAGATTCAATGGCCGGGCCAGAGCGGATTCGATGATGCCCAGATCGCGGATTCCATCGGGGCCGCCGTGTTCGGAGATCTGGCGATCATGAATGGCAAGGACGACGTCAAGGCTGATCCAGCGCCAGGAATGGCCGGATGTCACTTGGCCAGGACCTTCAGAATATCGCGGTCATCGTGCATGATCTCTTCGGCCAAGGTCATTTGGCGTTCAAAATCTGGATTACAGGCGGTAAGACGATACCCCCCATCGGGAGCCTCGGTCAGATAGACGGTGTCGCCCATTTGGATTCTCAGCCGGGCCATGGCCTCCTTGGGTAAGATAAAACCCGCCGACGACCCGACCGTGGTGACCTTGAATGCCAGCATGGCGACCTCCTGCCCTATATAACGGATATTATATAGGGCCGAGGCCGAGGGATCAATTAGATCATCG
Organism: Magnetospirillum sp.; assembly: GCA_043744055.1. Taxonomy (GTDB): domain Bacteria; phylum Pseudomonadota; class Alphaproteobacteria; order Rhodospirillales; family Magnetospirillaceae; genus Phaeospirillum. The sequence continues at coordinate 5,038 of JAYTWE010000282.1, read as the reverse complement.
TGCGTCATATTTGACGCACGATGATCTAAGTTTATGTTTGCCCCTCGCCGGGCGCGGCCTTCCGGCCGCTTGGCCGCCGCCTCAATGGCGGCTGATCGCAGTGTGCGCCAGATTTAGCGCACACTGCTCTAATACGTCACCCCGGTCAGGTAAAGCCCGCCCGGCTTGACATTGGGGCCGCTGACCTGACGATCGCGGGCCTCCAGGACTCGGGTCATGTCGTCGGGGGTCCACTTGCCTTGGCCGACCAGTTGCAGGGCTCCCACCATGTTGCGGACTTGGTGATGCAGGAAAGAGCGGGCCTCGGCGATGATGTGGATCTCTTCGCCGGATCGGGTGACGTTCAGCACGTCCAGGGTCTTCATGGGCGACAGGGCCTGACAGTCGCAGGCGCGAAAAGACGTGAAATCGTGATGGCCCAACAGGCGCTGGGCGGCTGCGTGCATGGCATCGACGTCCATGGGCGTGGGCAGCCACAAGACCCGGTCTCGCTCCAGGGCGGGCGGGGCGCGGCGGTTGAGGATGCGGTAGAGATAGCTGCGCCCGGTGGCGGAAAAGCGGGCGTGGAAGTCGTCTTCCACCTGTTCGGCGGCGACCACCGCCACCGGATGGGCCTTCATGTGGAAGTTCAAGGCGTTGCGCACCGTATCGGCGCAATGCTCTTTCAGCAGGTCAATATGGGCAACCTGACCGGTGGCGTGAACCCCGGCATCGGTACGACCGGCGGCGTAAGCGGTGACAGGAGTCCCGTTCAGTGTCTCGGCGGCACGTTCCAGCACGGCTTGGACCGAGTCGCAGCTCTTCTGACGCTGCCAACCGGCGAAAGGGGTGCCGTCATATTCGACGAGGAGCCGGTAACGGGGCATCAGCCCAATACCGTTCCCTTGGGGATGCCGTGGCCGCGCAGCATCTCGCCGGTGGTCATGGCCGCCTTGCCGGGGCGCTGGACCTTGGTGGGGCGCAGGGCTTGTTGGCCGCACGCCACGGTCAGCTGATCGTCGAGAACCGTTCCGGGAACCCCGCCACCGGGGACCAGAACCGCCTCTTGGACCTTGATCCGTTCCGCGCCCAGGTCGAACCAAACGCCGGGCCAGGGATTGAGGCCGCGAATCTGGCGCTCGATCACCTCCGCGCTTTTGCTCCAGTCGATGCGGCCTTCATCCTTGGCTAGTTTATGGGCATAGGTGACGCCCTCGGCGGGTTGAGGCGTGGCGGTCAGGGATTCTTCCTCCACCCCCTCCAGGGCGGTGACGATCATGCGCGATCCCATGGCCGCCAGCATGTCATGCAGCCAGGATGCGGTGGTGTCGGGGGCCAGGAGAATGCTTTCTTGCAGCAGCATGGCCCCGGTATCCAGCCCGGCATCCATCTGCATGATGGTTACGCCGGTTTCGGCATCACCGGCCATGATGGCGCGTTGGATGGGAGCAGCGCCGCGCCAGCGCGGCAGCAGTGAAGCGTGGACGTTGAGACAGCCCAGGCGGGGCGCGTCCAGAACGGCCTGGGGTAGGATCAGGCCATAGGCGGCCACCACGGCGGCATCGGCGCCCAGGGCGGCGAAGGCTTGCTGTTCCTCTGGCGATTTCAGGCTTTTGGGAGTGCGCACCGGAATGCCGCGCTGATGGGCAAAGGCATGGACCGGCGAGAGCTGTTCCTTATGACCACGTCCGGCGGGGCGCGGCGGTTGGGAATAGACCGCCACCACCTGATGCCCGGCATCTTGCAGCGATTCCAAAATAGGCACGGAAAAATCCGGCGTCCCCATGAACACCAGTTTCAGGCTCACTCTTCCGCATCCTTCTTGGCCTTCAGCAGCTTGCGCAAGATCATGTTGCGCTTCAGCGAGGAAATGTGGTCGATGAACAAGATTCCGTCCAGATGATCCATCTCGTGCTGGACCACGGTGGCCAGCAGCCCGGCGGCATGAACCTCTTTTTGCTGGCCGGTCTCGTCGTGATAGCGGACCTTGACCTCGGCGGGGCGAACCACATTGGAATAGTGTTCCGGCACCGACAGGCAGCCTTCCTCATAGGTGTTGTCTTCCTCCGAGGCCCAGATGATCTGGGGATTGACCATGCGGATGGGAGAGCGGTCTTCCTCGGTCTTGCCCAGGTCCATGACGATCACCCGTTCCAGAACGCCAATCTGCGGCGCGGCCAGGCCGATGCCGGGGGCTTTGTACATGGTCTCCAGCATATCGTTCATCAAGGAGCGAATGCGGTCATCCACGGACTCGACTCGCTTGGCCTTGGATTTCAGAACAGGATTGGGGGCGGTCAGGATCGGCAGCACGGCCATGGTGGAAACTTTCATGGGATTATCCGTATTCGACATAGGCCGGGGCGGTCCCAGCGTCAAGCACGCTTCCCCATGACGCCGGGTCGAGGTAGAACCTTTTTTATGATCGAAACCCGCCCTCGCTTCCGTCTGTTCGTCCCAGCCCCCCTTGTGGAAGGCGTTGCCGTGGCGCTGGACCGCGACCAGACTCATTATCTGGCCTCGGTGATGCGGGCCGTGGTGGGCGAGGCGGCGTTGCTGTTCAACGGCATCGACGGCGAATGGCAGGCCCGGATTGTCAGCCTACCCAAGGCCGGGGCCGCGCTGGTTCCTGAACACCAGACGAGGCCCCAGGCTCCCGAGCCCGATCTGTGGCTTTTGAGTGCGCCGCTCAAGAAGGACCGTACCGATCTGGTGGTGGAGAAAGCGACCGAGCTTGGAGTGTCGCGGCTGTGGCCGGTCTTTACCCGCCGCACCAATTCCGGGCGGGTGAATTTAGAGCGGATGCGGGCTCATTTGATCGAAGCCGCCGAGCAATGCGAACGCCTTAGCGTGCCTGAACTGGCCGAGCCCGCCGCTTTGGAAAAGATTCTGGACTCCTGGCCCTCCGATCGGGTTCTGCTGTTCTTGGATGAGACCGGCGGCGGCGAACCCTTGGCTCGGGTGGTCACGACTCAGCCCGCCGCCCTGCTGGTGGGGCCGGAAGGCGGCTTCACCCCGGAAGAGCGCCAGATGCTGACCGCCAAGACGTTCACCCGGCCGGTGGGATTGGGGCCGCGAATCTTGCGGGCCGAGACTGCCGCCATCGCCGCTTTGGCGGTCTGGCAGTCGGTGGCGGGGGACTGGGGTTCACCCCCTCGGAGCTGAAGGTTGGAAATCGGCGCGCCTTGGTGCCATGATGCCGCCCCTCTCTCTTATCTGGAATATCGAGACCGCCATGGCTCCCAAGAAAAATCCGCTTAAGCTCAATCCGCTTCAGCTCAAGACCCTGGTGCTGTTTCAAGAGCTGGCGCGTCATCCGCAATCCGCATCGCGTCTTGATAGCGGCGAAGTGTTTCTCAGCCAGCTGCCGACCCCCCATGGCAATCACTTCCATGTGGGCCACAAAGTGGCTCAATCCAAGGATGCGACTGGATTGAGCAATCAGGCGGTCTGGACGGTGCTGGAGCGCAAGGGCCTCATCAAGAGCAGTTTTCCGGTGGCGGTGACTGTGACTGTGGCCGGGCTGGACTATGACAGCGGCATCGCCCACGAGATCCTGCACGGTTCGGATCACTGAGTCCGCATCATGCCCTATACGGTCAAAGAGATATTTCCCACCTTGCAGGGCGAGGGCGTCCAGGCCGGACGCGCCGCCGTGTTCTTGCGCTTTGCCGCTTGCAACCTGTGGAACGGCCGCGAAGAAGATCGGGCGGCGGCAATCTGCGGCTTTTGCGATACTGACTTTACCGGCGGTGAAAAGTTCCCCGATGCCGAGACCCTGGCCGAGCGCGTGGCCGGTCTGTGGCCTTTGGGGGGCGGGTCGCGTCTGGTGGTGATGACTGGCGGCGAACCGGCGCTTCAGTTGGACGGAGTTCTGGTGGCGGCGCTGCATGACCGGGGCTTTCAGGTGGCCATCGAGACCAATGGAACCTTGCCTCTTCCGCCCGGTCTCGACTGGATCTGCGTCAGCCCCAAGGCCGGAACCACCCTGGCGGTGACCAAGGGTGACGAGCTGAAGTTGATCTATCCCCAGGTTGGCGCCCCGCCCGATGCGTTCGAGTATCTGGACTTCACTCATTTCCTGCTCCAGCCCATGGATGGGCCAAACCGTGATATCAACACCCGCGAAGCCATTCGCCATTGCTTGACTCACCCCCGCTGGCGGCTCAGCTTGCAGACCCACAAAATCATTGGAATACCGTGATGCCCGCTTTTCGAGTCAGCCGCCGTATCGAGATCGACGCAGGGCACCGCATTATGACCCACGGGTCCAAGTGCCGGAATCTGCACGGACATCGCTATGTGGTGGAGGCCGAATGCGAGGCCAAACAGCTGCATGCCGAGGGTGAGCAGACCGACATGGTGGTGGATTTCGGCTTCTTGAAGGACGAGATGATGCGTCTGATTGATGCAGCTTGTGATCACGGCTTCATCGCCGCCGCCGCCGATGATGAATTGCTCGCCCTGTTCGCTCCGGCCAATGCCGATGCGGTGGCTTGGCTGGCGGAAATCAGAGGCAAAGCCACGACGGACGGCGCGGTTCTGACCTCCCATACCCGCATGGGAACCAAGCTCTACGTGGTGCCGTTCCAGCCCACCGCCGAATGTCTGGCCAAGCACTGGTACGGGCTGATGGCCGAGCCCGTTGCGAATCGTTCTAACGGTTCCGCCCGTCTGGTGTCGGTACGAGTGTGGGAAACGCCCAACTGCATGGCCGAATACGCGCCAGCTCAAGAACTGGCGCCGCATCCACGCCCGCTATGACCGCGGCGCACACACCTTCATGCCCGCCATCTGCATTGCGGCTATGCCTTTACGGATATCACCAGCCCGCATGGCCGTCGCCAGGGCGTATAGCGACACCAGCCCGAGACCTGATTACAGCAAGTTCTAAACCATGAACCATCACCCTCTCTGGCCTTCGGGCTGGAGGGGGTCTTGGCGTGCGCCGCTGGACCTTGCTAGGTTCTGTTGACAATTACGCCATCCAGATGACGGTCGCGGCGATATAGAGGAAGGCCTTGAAGTTTCTGGCGCGTTTGGCGTAGCGGGTTGCGAT
>JAYTWE010000281.1:0-2821 GCA_043744055.1 Magnetospirillum sp. | reverse complement strand
ATCGCAACCCGCTACGCCAAACGCGCCAGAAACTTCAAGGCCTTCCTCTATATCGCCGCGACCGTCATCTGGATGGCGTAATTGTCAACAGAACCTAGCCCGAGCGGCGCTTGAGCCCAGAAAAAGCGGAGCTTTTTCCGCCTCAGGCAAAGCTAGGCCGTTCGCGTGTGAACGCGAAACGGTCTAGGGAAATTCCCCAGGGCACTCCTCAGCGTCAGATCATTGAGGTAAGATGGCGGCAGTTTGGTCCGAAGCCATGGAGCCGAGATGCGACCGCATATCAAGATTGCGACCCCCTGTTACGGGGGGCTGGTGACTCAGCTCTACATGCTGTCGGTGATTCGGCTGATCCAGCAGGGACCAGCCCTGGGCTTCGATGTGAGTCTGTCCTTGCTGGGAGGCGACGCCTTGGTCTCGCGGGCGCGCTCCACCCTGGTGGCCGCCTTCATGGATTCTCCCGAAGCCACCCACCTTTTGTTCATCGACGCCGATATTTCTTTCGAGCCCGATCAGATCAAGCGGTTGCTGGATGCGGATAAGGATTTCACCGCAGCCCTCTATCCTATGAAGCTGGTGGATTGGGCACGTCTGCCCCAGCGCGTCATCGACGGCGAACCACTGGAAACGGCGGGCCTATCTTATGTGGGAACCCTGTGCCAGGGCGATGACTTGAAACAGGACGGGCGCTTCGCCACCGCCATCTATGCCGGAGGAGGATGCCAATTGGTCCGACGCGAGGCTATCTTGCGCATGTTCGAGGCTTATCCGCAGACCCGCTTCACCGCCAGCCATGTCTATCCGGCTCCGCCATCGGCCAGCCCTCATCTTTACGCTCTGTTCGAAAGCATGATCGATTCCGAAACCGGGGCCTATATCAGCGAGGATTACGCCTTCTGCCGCCGCTGGCGCGATCTGGGGGGTAAAATCTGGCTGGATCTGGATTCAAAACTGACCCATACGGGATCGCAAAACTTCTCGGGAGACTTCGCGCCGCGAACCGCTGGAAAAGCCGATAGCACAGACCATCGCGGCTAAAGCGTGTTGACCTTCGGGGTATAGACGGCCTTTTTCCCCTCCCCTCGGCTTGCCGGGGGGAGGTCGGGAGGGGGGGGGGCCTACAGCCCCCGCGCCACGGCTCGCCAAGCGATATCGCGGCGGCAAAAGCCTTCCGGCCAGTCCAGGCGATCGACGGCGGCATAAGCGCGGTCGCGGGCTTCGCTGACTGTTTTTCCGATGGCGGTGATGCCCAGCACTCGGCCACCGGTGGCGATCACCGTGTCATCCTTCAGTGCTGTTCCGGCATGGAAGACGGTGACGCCGTCCACCGCTTCGGCGGCATTCAGTCCGCCGATGACAGTGTTCTTCTCGTAGGAGCCGGGATAGCCCTTGGCGGCCATGACCACCACCAAGGCGGGCTCGTCATGCCAGTCCAAGGTTACGTCGGTCAGCTTGCCCTCGGCTCCGGCCAGCAGGACCGGCAGCAGATCGGATTTGAGCCGCGCCATCAGGACCTGACATTCGGGGTCGCCGAAGCGGACATTATATTCCAGCAGCTTCGGCCCGGCCGAGGTCACCATAATCCCGGCGAACAGCACCCCGGTATAGGGCTTGCCCGCTTCGGCCATGGTCTTGACCAGCGGCAAGATGCTGGTGCGCATGATCTCGGCCTGAATCTCCGGCGTCACCACCGGGGCCGGGGAATAGGCCCCCATGCCGCCGGTATTGGGGCCGGTATCGCCGTCACCGACGCGCTTGTGATCTTGGGCCGCCACCAGCGGCACGGCGGTGGTTCCGTCGCAGAGCGCGAAGAAGCTGCATTCCTCGCCGTCGAGGAATTCCTCGATTACCAGCTCGTCACCGGCCTCGCCGAACACCTTATCGCCCATCATCATGTCGACCGCGGCCAAGGCCTCGTCCAGGCTCATGGCCACCACCACGCCCTTGCCGGCGGCTAGGCCATCGGTCTTGACCACGATGGGAGCGCCCTTGGCGCGGATGAAGTCCTTGGCGGCGTTCATATGGGTGAAGCGGCCATACCAGGCAGTGGGAACCCCCGCCTTCGAGGCCATGTCCTTCATGAACCCCTTGGAGCCCTCAAGTTCAGCGGCGGCGGCGGAGGGGCCGAACACTTTGATCCCCGCAAGACGGCATTTGTCGGCAAGGCCCATGACCAGCGGAACTTCCGGCCCCACCACCACCAGATCGACCCCATTGGTCGCGGCGAAGGCGACCAGCTCGTCCACCTGCTCAACAGCGATGGCGACGCATTCGGCGACAGCGGCGATCCCGGCATTGCCCGGCGCGCACCACAGCCGGGTCAGCAGTGGAGACTGCTTCAGCTTCCAGCACAGCGCATGTTCGCGCCCACCCGCACCGACCACCAGGACTTTCATCTCTGCTCCCTTACCCGATCACACGTCTTAGAATGAAAATTCTGCCCCATCAAAGATAGGGTCACTAATAATCCAGCCGCCAGATTGTCCTTGCCCGCTGAGCCATAAGCCGTTGACGCTCATCGATACCCGCAGGGTTCCATTCATCGGGAGAGGCTGCGGCAATGGCTTTCGTCAACTCATAACTGCTCTGCCCATACACTGGGAGCTTTTCCCCAAACGGACTGTTTCCGATTTGTCGGTTTAAGCCCGATTCCAGCAATGTCAGGTTTCCGATGCGGTATACGAAGTCCTTCTGTCGGTCTAGTGGAAATGCGGCATCCCAATCCTGGCTCGGATTCTCGGGAAGGATGTGTTCGACTGTCGCCGGATTACTCTCGAAGTCATGGTCTCCGCCGCCAGCGTCCTTCTCAAGCTTGAAGAGAATG
>JAYTWE010000280.1:0-3507 GCA_043744055.1 Magnetospirillum sp. | reverse complement strand
ATCGCAACCCGCTACGCCAAACGCGCCAGAAACTTCAAGGCCTTCCTCTATATCGCCGCGACCGTCATCTGGATGGCGTAATTGTCAACAGAACCTAGCTGAAATATGCGCCACCCAGTAGTCGGCGCCCGGCGGGGTGTTTTAGGATTTGTCCTTAGTCTGTCCCTAGATTTCGAGTGAAGGTGTAGCGCGCCGGGCGATTTTGCACTGAAATTCATCTGATTTTGCACAAGCCCCCGTTATTTTGAATACTTTCCCCTCCCCAGCCTGACGCTCATGAGTGGAGGACGCGGTGAGGCATGATTGCGTCGATTATCTTTTTGCACCATCATTGCCGCCTCAATAGTTGTTGGATGGTGGCAATGTTCAAGTTAATCAGGCTATTGCTGTTGACGCTGGCTGCCGCCAGCTTTTCCACCGTGGCACTGGCCATTGAGCCGGTCCAAGTAAGTTTCAGCGATTTGCTGGCGATAGTACATCAGCACTCCGACCTCGCCGCTGCAGATTTTGAGAAGCACAGCCTCCCCGACGGTCGCAAGAGTATCCGGTCCCTGAAGCCTGCCAGCGGTCTGATGATCTCGTTCATTGGCCCAGCAGACAATGTATCTGAGGTTGTCGCTATAGCCCGGATGGAACGGGCTACCTTTCTGCGCCACGAATTGCTGTTGACCGCGCTCGCCATGAAGGCCGCGAATTGGGATGACGGGCTGACGGTCATCCCGAATGTCATCAACGAACTGGCGCAAAAGGACGGCGGCAAACGGCAGATCACCGTGAACGGTCGCATCGTGGCTGTGGGCATCGTGCCACCAAATCTGGTCAGCATCAACGTGGTCAAGCGCTGACGGGCATAATGTTCCCCCAGATTCACACTCATCACGGCCCCAGCACGGTACAACCGAGGTCAACGTCCAGACTGGTCGATGGCGACAGACTGGTGGCCCTGGCCGTGACGCCGGGCGGCAGATCAAGGTGGAGCGCCACGGTGCTTTCCACCTTGGTGGGTGCCGATGTCCGCTCTTTCTCTCCCGCCAGCCAGTCATAAAGCCGCTCGGCCAGCGCCTCGCCGCCCATACCGCCCGCCTGCGACCCGGCAAAGCCGCCCGCCACGGTGCCCACAGGCCCGACGAATGACCCCAGGGCACCGCCACCGACAGCAGGCTGCCTGCGGTACGGCCAACCGCACCGATGGTGGAGCGTTTGTCACCATCCATCAACGAGTCGATAGCGTCGGATGCCCCAAGACCGACGGTGACCAGTGGCCCGGCGCGGCACCCGATGGCCTTGGCGATCCCAGCCCCCCGTGACGCGACGCGCGACAGCAGGCCCTTGGAGCCCTTCGCGGCGGAGGCAGCAGCCTTGGGGGAGTATCCGGCCTTTCCCGCCGCATCGCCGACCACCGAACCGCTGCCTGCCAAGGCTCCGCCCGGCCAGTTCATGACGATCACCGGCATGGGGGTTCCCGCCATGGCCCCGGCCGCACCGGCGAGGCCGCCTTTTCCGCCCTTGATGTAGCACATGGTGTCGGTCGTCCAGCGGACAGCATCAACGCCCCTCTTGACGGCGATCACGCCTGCCAGGGCGACGGCGCCATATTTCCGCCGTCATGGTCGATTGCAGTTGCTCCGGCTGCAGCTTGCCAATGGCATCCGCGAGAGCACCCACCGGCCCCGCCAGATTGGTATCTGACAAACTGCTTGGCGGCGGTGGTCAAGGCTGTCATGGAGGCGTTGATGTTTTTCGAATTGGCGCGGTGAGGGTGTCTTTACGCCAAAGCAGATGGACAATGCCGACCGCATCCTGAATGCCGCCTTGACGATGGATATCCTGACGTTCAATGCGCTGAAGCAGTACCAGCGCCGTATTGACAGCGATCTGCTCGATCCCTGGAAGCGCCCGGCCTTCGCCGTGGTCACCATGAGCAGTTCGGCGTCCTGGGGCACGGTGGTCTACAACCACTATCTCCAGGAGCTTTGCCGCCAGCATTACAACGACAGCGGCTACATGCAGGGCAGCACCAGCAGTCTGGGCACCGAGTTCTTCAACAACTGGTATACCTACAGCCAGACCAACTCGAACATCTCGTCAACCGACACCTCCTATGGCGACGGCACGGCGCGGTGCGAGCATCTCGGCCATATCGCCCTTGGCATCGGCCCCGACGGTTCGATGATCGGCCGCCCCAGCCCCTATGCCGGCACGGCGCTGAGAAATGTCGGTGTCTGGGTCAACAACAAGACCAACCGCAACCTCGCCCTGTTCATGGAGAATCAGTACGCGGGCGTGGCGCCGCGGGCCATCGCGCCAGGCCGCCTGACCGGCACCGAGGGTTGGCATCTGGCCTGGACCAACACCAAGTTCTACGCCCAGAACAATTTCGGCACGTACAACAAGTACGGGATGATCGGCTACAACGAGAAAACCGGCACGCTGGTCATCAATGAGACCAAGAACGGCGGCACCTCCATGCGGCGGCACGTCTATTCCAACGTGCCGCCGTTCGACATTTCCGCCAGCAACCGCCGCGCCTGGTTCAACAATCTCGATGAGACCAAGCACATCTTCTACGACTGGACGGCCAATTCGGCGGGGTATGCCGAGAGCCTCTATCGCGGCATCGTCATTCCCTGCGACGACGGCAAGATCATCATCGTGCGGATGGAGCCCAGCAATTACTGCATGCTGGACCGCTTCACGCCGAACGGCAGTGGGGGCTACACCAAGGAAGCCACCCACACCCTGAGCACAACCACGACCTACGGCATGGAGTCGGCGGACCGCAACGGCATCCGCTTCCAGATCTCCAACGACGGCAAATACGTCATCTGCTACCAGCCCTATTACTACTATGGGCCGGGGCCGAGGTGTTCCTGATCCGGGTGGCGGACGGGAAATACGCCTTCCTGCAATACCAGGATTCCAGCTATGGGCGGTCGTTCGCGCCCATCCACGACAGCGGCTACGGCATCTACATGTCGCACATCGACACCCGGACGGTATTCCAGGCCATCGCCGACAAGGGCGACATGAGCTCCAAGGTGCCGGGCTTCAACGTCTACATCTTCGACAGCGCCTATCACTCGACCAACTCCCCCTACATCGTCCCGATCATCGGAGGCATCTGATCATGGCCAGCAAAATCAGCTTCCCCCACGGCAACGACTGGGGGGGCATCGGTCCCGAGGGCGACCACGATCTGCCCGTGGACTCGACCCTGGGCCACCGGTTCCATCTCGTCGACGGCGAGGTCGTCGACCGCTACGACGGCGCCACCAACGACGAGGTCCGCGAGATTGATGCCGCGCGCGTCGTCGAGCGGTAGGCCGAGGACCTCCAGGCGGCCAGAACCGCCCTGGTTCGACGGGTAAAATCTGAAGCAGCGCAGCGCATCGCCACTCTCGACTGGAAGGTCGAACGAGCCCGTGAGCGGGATACCCTGAACGGCACCAAGACCCTCCAGGAGGTCTATGCCGAGCGCGAGGTTATTCGTCTGGCGAGCAACGAGGC
>JAYTWE010000279.1:0-2100 GCA_043744055.1 Magnetospirillum sp. | reverse complement strand
GCCGGTTCGGTGATTCTGGCTGGCGTGCTGCTGAAGATGGGCGCTTACGGTTTCATCCGCTTCTCGGTGCCCATGCTGCCGGATGCCTCGGTCTACTTCACGCCGTTGATCTATACCTTGTCCATTGTGGCGGTGATCTACACCTCACTGGTGGCCCTGGTCCAAGACGACATGAAGAAGCTGATCGCTTATAGCTCGGTGGCCCATATGGGCTATGTGACTATCGGCATCTTTTCCATGACCGTTCAGGGTGTCGAGGGGGCGATCTTTCAGATGCTGTCTCACGGCGTCGTGTCGGGCGCTCTGTTCTTGTGCGTCGGTGTGGTCTATGACCGCATGCATACCCGCGAGATCAATCGTTATGGCGGCCTGACCTCGCGCATGCCCAAATACGCGGTGATCTTCTTGTTCTTCACCATGGCTTCGGTGGGCTTGCCTGGAACCTCCGGCTTTGTCGGCGAGTTTCTGGTTCTGCTGGGGGTCTTCCAGGTCAATACCTGGGTGGCGTTCTTTGCGGCCACCGGTCTGGTGTTGGGCGCCGCCTATATGTTGGTTCTATACCGGCGGGTCATGTTCGGTCGTCTGGTCCGCGAGGATCTGAAGACCATCCTTGATCTGGACATGCGTGAAATTGTCGTATTCGCGCCGCTGGTGCTGATTGTGATTTGGATGGGCGTGCATCCGTCGACCTTCATCGACCCCATGCACGCTTCCGTAGCCAAGTTGATTGATAATTACGAGCTCGCCCGGGCCGCCCATGAGGGCCTGTCGGTAGCGGCGCGTTGAGGGAGAATCTGACGTGAGCATGATCCCCGACCTCATCCCGGTGCTGCCGGAAGTCTTTATGGCCGTGGCCGGACTGGCGCTGCTGATGCTGGGCGTCTTCCGTAAGGAGGACAATACGCGCCCGATATCGGTGCTGGTGATCCTGGTTCTAGGCGCGGCTATGATGCTGGTATCGTCCCTGGGGGGAGACCGCCATACCGCCTTTAATGGCTTGTTCGTGGCCGATCGTTTCTCCGGCTTTGCCAAGGCGCTGGTTTTGCTGGCTTCGGCCTTTTCGGTGGCCATGTCGCTTCAGTATCTGGAGAAGGAGCGGATTGCCCGTTTCGAGTATCCGATTCTGGTGCTGTTCGCCACGCTTGGCATGATGATGATGGTTTCGGCCAATGATTTCATGTCGTTGTATCTGGGCTTGGAGTTGCAGAGTCTGTCGCTCTACGTCCTGGCGGCCTTCCAGCGCGATTCGCTGAAATCTACCGAAGCTGGCCTGAAGTATTTCGTTCTTGGGGCCTTGGCCTCGGGGCTGCTGCTGTATGGCGTCTCGCTGCTTTACGGTTTCGCGGGCACCACCTCGTTCGAGGGGCTGCATAACGTGTTCGCCGGTGGGCATGACCATCCCGTGAAGCCCGGTCTCGGCATCATCGCCGGTCTGGTCTTCGTGGTGGCTGGCCTGTCCTTCAAGCTGTCGGCGGTTCCGTTCCATATGTGGGCTCCCGACGTCTATGAAGGCGCGCCCACTCCGGTGACCTCGTTCTTCGCCGTTGCCCCCAAGATTGCGGCCTTGTGCCTGTTCGTGCGGGTCATGACCGGCCCGTTCGGCGATTTGTTGGAGCAGTGGCGCCAGGTGGTCACCTTCATCGCCATCGCTTCCATGTTCGTGGGAGCCTTCGGCGCCATCGTGCAGACCAATATCAAGCGCCTGATGGCCTATAGCTCTATCGGCCATGTGGGCTTCATCCTGGTTGGTGTCGCCGCCGGGGGTGAGCTGGGAATCCAGGGTGTTTTGATCTATCTGGCTATCTACCTGTTCATGAATGTGGGCACTTTCGCGGTGATCTTGTCCATGCGTCAGAAGGGCCGTCTGGTGGAAAATATCCACGATCTGGCCGGTCTGTCCAAAACCAATCCGGCCATGGCCTTCATCATGGCGGTTCTGATGTTCTCCATGGCGGGTATTCCGCCGTTGGCCGGCTTCTGGGGCAAGTTCTACGTGTTCATGGCAGCGGTCGAGGCCCAGCTCTTTACCCTGGCCATTATCGGTCTGCTGTCTTCGGTGGTGAGCACCTATTACTATCTGCGCATCGTCAAGATCATGTA
>JAYTWE010000278.1:0-2528 GCA_043744055.1 Magnetospirillum sp. | reverse complement strand
CAAGCCCGCGCATGACGGCTATTGGCGGTGGCCTTAGCGTTCAAAATGGCGTGGTCCGTGTCGCTGTTAATTTTCTGTTCACCTGAGTTCGTTGCCCTGCCCTCCCCAGCGCCATCCTTGCATCGGCGAATGATTTGTGTATAGTGCGCCGCTTCCAACCCTTGCCGTCCCTCATCCGAGGTGCCGGCTATGCTCGCTCGTCCATTGGGGATGAGGGGGAAGAGAAAAGCCAAAAGGGGTTTTTCATATGTCTTTGTACGAATGCGTGTTTATTGCGCGCCAGGATATTTCCGCCCAGCAGGTGGAGACCCTGACCGCTGAAATGACCAACATCCTCACCGAAGGTGGTGGCACTGTCTCCAAGACCGAGTATTGGGGCCTGCGCAACATCGCCTATCGGGTTAAGAAGAATCGCAAGGGCCACTACGTCCTGCTGAACATTGATGCTCCGTCCTCCGCCGTGAAGGAAATGGAACGTCAGATGTCCATCAGCGAAGACGTTCTCCGCACCCTGACGCTGCGCGTCGAGGAGCTGGAGGAAGGTCCGTCTGCAATGATGCAGTCCAAGAACAGCCGTGACGAGCGTCCGCGCCGTGGCGATGGCGAAGATCGCCCCCGCCGCGATGACCGTGGTGATCGTCCGCGCCGCGACGACCGTGAACCCCGCCGTATGGAAGGAGGCGAATAATGTCTGACGATATCAGCACCGAACGTCCGCGTCCCGCCGCAGCCGCGGGTCAGCGCCGCCCCTTCTTCCGCCGCCGCAAGACCTGCCCGTTCACGGGCAATGGCGCGCCGAAGATTGACTACAAGGACACCAAGCTGCTGAGCCGGTTCATTTCCGAGCGTGGCAAGATCGTGCCGTCCCGCATCACCGCGGTGTCGGCCAAGAAGCAGCGTGAGCTGGCCCAGGCCATCAAGCGCGCCCGCTTTCTGGGTCTGCTGCCTTACGTGGTGAAGTGAGCTGAATGTTGACCAGGTCGCCGTGACCAGGTCGATTAGCGTTCCGCTGGCGGCAGGACTGTTATCTTCAGTTCTGTTCCTGTCGCTGGCACAAGGCTTTGCCGCCGGTATGCTGCTATCCTACTTCGCTCCTCTGCCATTAATGATGGCGGGGCTGTATCGAGGGACGGTGGCGACACTGGTGGCGGGCTTGGCCGCAATGGCCGCCGTGGCTTTGGTGATAGGGGGATTTTCCACCCTGCCATTTATGCTTACGGCGGTATTGCCCAGTCTGGTGGTGGTCCGCCAGTCGCTTTTGTGCCGCAATCATGCGGAAGAAAGCGTCGAGTGGTATCCTCCAGGTCTGGTTCTGGCCTGGCTGACGGGGATAGGCGCGGTGCTGATCTTGATCGGCGCGGCCTTCATCCCCGGACAGACGGACAGTGGGGAGATGGTCGGGATTCAAGACTGGGTGACCGGTACAATCGGTCGAACGTTCAGTCTTCTGGCTCCCACGCTTACGGTCGAACAGCGGCACGCCGCCATCGACTGGTGGGTACCCTTCTTCCCGGCAATGGTGGCCGGATCGTGGTTGATGATGGCGGTGCTCAACGCCGCAGCCGCCCAAGGGTTACTGGCGCGGTTTGGCAAAAGTCGGCGGCCAAGTCCGGCCTATCGGGAGCTGATACTTCCGACATGGCTGGGAATGGCCTTACCGGCAGCCTCGGTGGTGGGGGCGATGGTAGAGGGAGACCTCGGCTATCTCGCCCGCAACCTGGCGGTGGTGACGCTGATACCGTTCGTCCTTCTGGGACTTGCGGCGATGCATGGGTGGGTCGCTCGTCGGCCCAACGCGAGGATTCTTCTCGCGGTGACATATGGGGTTCTGTTCTTGGCCTCGGCATGGGCGTTTATCCCCGTGGCGGGCCTGGGATTGGCTAGGTTCGTGACGCGATTCCGCCGCACCGCAGACAGCGGTGGCGGAAAGGAGAAATAAGATGGAAGTCATCCTGCTCGAGAGAATCGAGAAGCTCGGCCAGATGGGCGACGTGGTTAACGTCAAGCCCGGTTTCGCCCGCAATTATCTGCTGCCCCAGAAGAAAGCCCTGCGTTCCAGCAAGGCCAATCTGGCGTTCTTCGAAAAGCAGCGCGTCCAGTTGGAAGCCGCCAACCTGAAGCGCCGCGACGAGGCTCAGGCCGTCGCCGCCAAGATGGACTCCTTGTCCGTTCTGATGGTTCGTCAGGCTGGCGAAAGCGGCCAGCTTTACGGTTCGGTGTCCGGCAAGGACGTCGCCGACGCCATTAAGGCTTCCGGCTACGCCGTCGAGCGTCGTCAGGTCAACCTGGACAACCCGATCAAGACCCTGGGCAGCTACGCCGTTCGCGTCTCGCTCCACCCGGAAGTGGCCTTGACCGTCACCGTCAACGTCGCCCGCTCGCAAGAAGAGGCCGAGCGCGCCGCTGCCGCGGCCGCCGCGGCCAAGGCTGCTCCCGCCGAGGCCGAAGAGATCGAAGAGATCGAAGCTGACGCCGAGATCGAGGAAGAAGCTGACGACATGGGTGACGAGCCCGCTCAGGACTAAATA
>JAYTWE010000277.1:0-2659 GCA_043744055.1 Magnetospirillum sp. | reverse complement strand
CCCGGTTGCCGAAAAGCTGCCGCACAAGAAGGGCTAGGCCAATTCCTCCGCCAGTCTTTCCTGCAACTGGGCGGCTTCTTGTTGCTTGCGCCACATCTCGGCATAGTGACCGTCGGCAAGCAAAAGCTGGTCGTGACGGCCGCGCTCGATGATGCCGCCTTTGTCCAGGACCAGGATTTCATCGGCATCCACCACGGTGGAGAGGCGATGGGCCACGATCAAGGTGGTGCGATTGCGGGAGACTTCGCGCAGACTGACTTGAATCTCTTTTTCCGTATGGGTATCCAGCGCACTGGTGGCTTCATCAAAAATCAGGATGGCGGGGCTTTTCAAAATGGTGCGTGCGATGGCGACCCGTTGCTTCTCACCGCCGGAGAGCTTCAAGCCTCGCTCGCCCACTTTGGTGTCGTAGCCTTGGGGGAGGCTGACCACAAAATCGTGGATACGGGCCAGTCGGGCGGATTCTTCGATCTCCTCTTGGGATGATCCCGGCCGCCCATAGGCGATATTGTAGCGGATGGAATCATTGAACAAGACGGTGTCTTGGGGGACGATGCCGATGGCGGCGCGCAGGCTGGCTTGGGTTATGTCGCGGATGTCTTGGCCATCGATGCTGACCGAGCCGCCATTGACGTCGTAGAAGCGGAACAGCAGCCGGGAAATGGTGCTTTTTCCCGCCCCCGACGGGCCGACGATGGCCACAGTCCGACCGGCGGGCACTTTGAAACTGACCCCGCCCAGGATCTGACGATCCGGGCCATAGCCGAATTGCACATCATTGAAGCCGACTTCGCCACCCTTCAGAACCAGGGGGAGGGCATGGGCGGAATCCTCGATCTCGGCATTCTCGCGCAGCAATCGGAACATGGATTCCATATCGGTCAGCGACTGCTTGATCTCGCGATAGACGAAGCCCAGGAAGTTCAGGGGCATATAGAGCTGAACAAGATAGGCGTTGACCAAGACGAAGTCGCCCAAGGTCATGGTTCCGGCGGCGACGCCGCGTGCCGCTTGAATCATCACCAAGGTCAGGCCGATGGCGATGACGGCGCCCTGGCCCATATTGAGCATGGAGAGGGTCACCTTGCTTTTGGTGGCGGCTCCTTCATAGCGGGCCAAGGATTTGTCGTAGCGGTTGGCCTCGTGATCCTCGTTGCAGAAATATTTGACCGTCTCGAAATTGAGCAGCGAGTCGATGGCCTTGGTGGAGGCTTCGGAATCCATCTCGTTCATGGCGCGGCGATACTTGGTCCGCCATTCGGTCACGCCCAGGGTAAAGCCCACATAGCATGCGATGGTCGCGGCTGTGATGACGGCGAAGCTGATGTCGTAGAGAACCCACAACACCGCCGTCACCATTCCGATTTCCAGCAGAGTGGGGATGATGTTGAACAGCATGAAGTTCAGCAGGAACTCGATGCCCTTGGTGCCGCGCTCGATGGCGCGGGACACGCCGCCGGTCTGGCGGTCGAGGTGAAAGCGTAATCCCAACCGGTGCAGGTGACGAAACACCTTTAACCCCACGGCACGGATGGCTCTTTGCGCCACCTTGACGAAGACGATGTCGCGTAATTCGCCGAAAGCTCCGCTTAGGATGCGGGCCATGCCATAGGCCAGCAGCATGAAGATCGGCACTGCGACGATCATGTCGGGGCGTGCGGTCAGCGCATCCACCGCCTGTTTATAGATGAGGGGGATCATGACGCCGACCCCCTTGGCCGCCACCAGGAAAGCCATGGCAAGCACCACACGCAGCCGCAATCGGGGTTCCCCCGGCGGCCACAGATAGGGGAGCAGCGAGCGGATGGTGGTCCAGTCGGCGTTTGGGCCTTGGCCGCGCGCCTTATCGAAAGTCGAGGGGGTGCGAATTCTCATAGCCCTAACATGAGGCTCGTTACGGTTCGGCGCAACCCGACACGGCTCGACAATTGCTCTGGCCGACAGGCTTCACTATGCTGGAGGAGGGGATAAGCCGTGGCGGGAACCGCGGCAAGAGGACAAGGGCAAAGATTCAAATGCGTCATCCGACCGGCGGCAGTCAGGACACGGACTGGAAGAAAATTCGTGTTCTTGTGTTCGGCCTGGACGATCAGTTTCGTTTTCTGGCGCGGCAGACCTTCCGTAAATTGAATTTGCGCGATGTCACCGCCTTCAGCGAACCTGCGGAAACGGCGGGGCTGATGGGGCGAGGCTTTGATCTGGTGCTGGTGGATCTGGCCACCAAGCCAGAGGCCGGTCTGACCGTCATCGAGATGCTGCGGCGTCCGGTGGGAAATCCCCATGACGGGGTTCCGGTTCTGGTGGTGGCTCCATCGTCTCAGAAGGGGGATATGGACCGCGCCAAGGCGCTGGGGATCGAAGGTACGGTTCCCAAGCCGATCTCGGGTCATGAGCTGGCGCATCGCGCCGCCGAGACCCTGGAAAATCCCTTACGCATGCCAGCGCCGAGCACGGTCGCCGTCAAGCCGAAGATGAATTTCATCAAGGACCCTGCCCCGCTGCCTGATCTGGGGCCGAGGCAGGGAGCGGAGCCGGTGGTGATGGTTCCTGATGTCCCTATTCCAGAGGTGGCTGCCTTGGCGGAGCGCCTTGCCGCCCGTGCCGCTGGCGGAAGTGTGGCTCCGGCTAATCCTGACCGGGCCGATCGGGTTGGCCCATG
>JAYTWE010000276.1:0-2032 GCA_043744055.1 Magnetospirillum sp. | reverse complement strand
AGGCGGTGACGAACTGAATGCCGAAATCCACCGCGATGCCAACGAACAGCACGGCGAAGGCGACCGAGATGGGGTTCAGACTTCCCACCGTGGCGGCGGCGAAAGCGGCAGTGGCGATGAGGCCGAACACCAGACTCAGCATGATGGCGGCCACCACCCGGCCCGAGCGCACTCCCCAGAACAGCAGCCCCACCACGGCGATGAGCGACAGCGGAGCTGAAATCTCCACGCCTTCGGCCACGGTGGCGAAATTGGCATCGGCCAGGGCCACCGGCCCGGTCAGCCTGACTGTGAAGCCTTGATCGGGGGTCAAGTTGAGGCGAGAGGCGGTATTCCTGATGAAGCGGCTGGCATCGGCTCCTGATTCCAGCTCGCCGTAATCCAGCTTGGGCTGGGCCAGCAGAAAGCGGCGGGGCGTATCGCGGACGGGACCGCCGGACATCATGGACTGCCAATCAATGGGAGCGGCGCGCTTGCCTTCGGCAATGGTGGCGGCGGCACGGTCCAAAGTGGTCAGGAGCGGCTCCAGCTCCTCGATCTTGACTTGGTCATGGGCGACGCCTTGCAGCATCAGCTCTACCGAGGACAGTAAGCCGCGCAAGCTGGGGTCACGCGCCACCGCGCCCAACATGGGCTGGGCCTGGATCAGCTTCTCGGCGATCTCCGTCAATTCGGTGGGAGACAGGAACAGCAATCCATTGTGGCGAAAGAATATCTCTTCCGACGGCCGGTCGAGGGCCACCAGGATTCCCTTGCTATCGGCCAGGGCGGCTTTCAATCGCTCGATGGCCTCTTCCGCCAGTTCAGGCGTCGGCCCGTCCAAAACAACCACCAGCCGATCGGCTTGTTGGGGGAAGGCTTGGTCGATGGTGTGCTCGGCCTTACGGAAGGGCAGGTCTTGCGAGATCAGTTTGTTCTCGTCGGTATCAAGCCCCAAATGTCCGGCGGCATAGACCACCAGCAAGACTGACAGAGCCAGAGTCAGCAGCGCTACGGATTTCGCGTGCCGCCAGCTCCAGTCCACGGTGAAAATCGCCAGTCGTTGCAGCATCGGGAATATCCAGGGGGTGCGAGGAAAAACGCCGGAACTCTGCTCTTATGGCGGCCATAGAGCAAGCATCGGATATGCGGCAAGGGGTTGCGGATTGCGCTGGAATAACCATGCTGTAGGATACACATCATCAATGCCGGATTAATCGGCGAGAAAAGGCACCAAGGAGACGTCAATGGAAAGAAGGAAATTTCTGACGACCGCCGCGATCGGTGCGGCCGCCAGCACCATCGCCGCGCCCGCCATTGCTCAGACCATGCCGGAAATCAAGTGGCGGCTGGCCTCCAGCTTCCCCAAGAGCCTTGATACCATTTATGGCGGCGGAGAAGTCCTCGCCAAGAAAGTGTCCGACGCCACCGATGGCAAGTTCCAGATTCGTGTCTTCGCCGGTGGTGAGATCGTCCCCGGTCTTCAGGTTCTCGACGCGGTTCAGAACGGCACTGTCGAATGCGGTCATACCGTCAGCTATTATTATGTCGGCAAAGACCCGACGTTCGGCTTTGACGCCTCCATGCCCTTCGGCACCAATGCTCGTCAGCAGAACGCCTGGTTGTATCATGGCGGCGGTCTGGAGCTGATGCGTGAGTTCTTCAAGACCTACAACATCATGAACTTCCCCGGCGGCAATACCGGCACCCAGATGGGCGGTTGGTTCCGCAAGGAAATCAAGACTGTCGAAGATTTGAAGGGCCTGAAATTCCGCATCGGTGGCTATGCCGGCAAGGTGCTGACCAAGCTGGGTGTGGTGCCGCAGCAGATCGCTGGTGGCGATATCTATCCCGCTTTGGAAAAAGGCACCATCGACGCCGCCGAATGGGTCGGCCCCTATGACGACGAGAAGTTGGGCTTCAACAAGGTCGCGCCTTATTACTACTATCCCGGTTGGTGGGAAGGCGGCCCCAATGTGTCGTTCCTGGTTAATTTGAATGAGTGGGCCAAGCTGCCCAAGCATTATCAGGCCGTCTTCGAATCAGCTTGCGC
>JAYTWE010000275.1:0-2199 GCA_043744055.1 Magnetospirillum sp. | reverse complement strand
GGCGCGGCAGATCAATCCGGCGTGCCCATAGCCGGAATTGCGTACCAAGCTGGCGCCGCCGCCCCGCCATGGCTACTTCAAGCCACGGCTGATCTGGATATCCAGATCCTTGATCTTTTTACGCAAGGTATTGCGATTAACCCCCAGCAAGTGAGCCGCCTTGATCTGATTGCCGCGTGTGGCTTCCAAGGCGATGGTCACCAAAGGCTTTTCCACTTCGCGCAGCACCCGGTCATAAACACCGGCTGGCGGCAAACCATCTCCGTGATTGCTGAAATAGTCGCGGAGATGACGCTCCACCGTGGCTGATAACCCCTCGCCTTCCACTCCGGCGCCAATGGCGTCCGCCATGGGCATTCCGCCCACAAGCTCGCCCTCGATAACGTCGATGCCGATCACTTCCTCGGAGTACAAAGCGGCCAGACGACGAACCAAATTCTCCAGCTCACGCACATTTCCAGGCCAGCGATGCCGTTTCAGCCGCTCCATGGCCTGGGAGTCGATGGTCTTTGACGGTAATCCCTCGGCATTGGCCAAATTGAGAAAGTGGCGAATCAGCTCGGGCACATCCTCGGAACGTTCACGCAGCGGCGGCAGACGGATAGGCACCACGTTCAAGCGATAGAACAAATCCTCGCGGAACATGCCCTGGCGGATCAGCTGGGTCAGATCACGGTGAGTGGCGGCGACGATACGCACATTGGCCCGGATGGGAGTCCGCCCCCCCACGGTGGTGTATTCACCTTCTTGCAACACGCGCAGCAGTCGGGTCTGCGCCTCAGGCGGCATATCGCCGATTTCGTCGAGGAACAAGGTACCGCCTTCGGCCTGCTCGAACCGGCCGGAGGCCCGCTGGGTCGCTCCGGTAAAGGCCCCCTTCTCGTGACCGAACAGCTCGCTCTCGATCAGCTCACGCGGAATAGCAGCCATGTTGATG
Source organism: Magnetospirillum sp. (assembly GCA_043744055.1). Taxonomy (GTDB): domain Bacteria; phylum Pseudomonadota; class Alphaproteobacteria; order Rhodospirillales; family Magnetospirillaceae; genus Phaeospirillum. Next base: position 1,262 of record JAYTWE010000275.1, on the reverse strand, counting down.
GCCACGAAAGGCCCGTTGCGGCGCTTGCCATAATCGTGCAGGGCACGGGCCACCAGTTCCTTTCCCGTCCCGGACTCACCGGTAATCATGACCGACAGATCGGTGCCCATCAGCCGGGCCAAAGTGCGGTAGATCTCCTGCATGGCCGAGGACCGGCCGATCAGGGGAAGCTTCTCGTCATCATCGGCGGCGACAGCGTCCGAAGGCGCCGCACGCGGTGATGACAAGGCGCGACCCACCACATTGACCAGCTCCTTGAGATCGAACGGTTTGGGCAGATATTCAAATGCGCCCCGCTGGGTGGCCTTGACGGCCGTCAGCAAGGTGTTCTGAGCGCTCATGACGATGATGCGCAGATCGGGTCGGATCTTTTTCATGCGCGGCAACAAGTCAAGACCGCTTTCATCCGGCATCACCACATCGGTAATGACCAGATCGCCGTCTCCCTCCGAAACCCATCGCCACAAGGTCGAGGCATTGCCGGTGGTCCGCACCTCATACCCAGCGCGGCCCAGCGCCTGGGCCAGAACCGTGCGGATACCGCGATCATCGTCGGCCACCAGAATCGTGGCTGTGGTTGCTATGGTGGTCATTCATCCCCATCCTGAACCATCGGCAGCATGACGCGGAAAATGGTCCGCCTGGGCACGCTGTCAAATTCAATCACGCCGCCATGATCGCCCACGATCTTGGCCACCAGCGCCAGCCCCAGACCGGTTCCGGTGGTCTTGGTGGTGACGAAGGCGTCGAACAGATTCGGCCGTAAATCCTCGGGAATTCCGGGGCCGTTATCTTGAATACTGACCACCAGAGGCAAATGCCGCCTTGTATCGCTACCGGGAAGCGCCAATCTGATACCGTGCTGATAGCCGGTGGACAAGATAATCTCTCCCCCCTCCTCCGGCACCGCCTCGGCGGCATTCTTCACGAGATTGAGGAAGACCTGAATCAGCTGATCGCGATCCCCCAGAACCGCGGGCAATGATGGATCGTAACTTTCGATCACACGCAGGTTCCGGGCAAATCCGGCCTCGGCAATGCGGCGGACATGTTCCAGAACACGATGAATATTGACCGACTTGCGCACCACGGTGGGTTTGTCGGAAAACGCCTCCATGCGATCCACCAGGGCGACGATGCGATCTGTCTCATCACAGATCAGCTGGGTCAGAACGCAATCGTCCTCATTGGCGTTCTGCTCCAGCAACTGGGCGGCGCCACGAATACCCGATAGCGGGTTTTTGACCTCGTGGGCCAAGATA
>JAYTWE010000274.1:0-6202 GCA_043744055.1 Magnetospirillum sp. | reverse complement strand
GCGGCGTCGCCCCTGGCCTTTGTGCCGGAACCACGGAATACCGCGAAGGCGGCGCTCTGGCGGTGATGGTCGGTCATCTGCCGCCCGAGCATTTCCATGTCTTTGGCGGCGACGCCGGAACTTGGCCGGCCGAGCACTGTCCCAGCGTCGGTCTGGTCCATGGCGATCCGCGCGATCCTGGACTGATGGACTCAGTCGACTTTCTCGCCACTTCGGCGGGTTATCTGGTGGGAGGTTTGCTATCGGCTGCTGGCCCACCGGCTCAATTGGCGGGTCAGGTCATGGCGGGGGGCTTGAGCGGAATTCTGCTGGATTCCGAGATCGGCGTCCTGACCGGCATGACTCAGGGCTGTTCTCCCATCGGCCCGGTCCATACGGTGACCGAGGTCTGGGACGGAGTGGTCATGCAGCTGGACAAACGCCCTGCCTTGGATGTGCTGAAAGAGGATGTGGGAGAATTGCTGGCCCGTGACCTGCGCCGTATCGCGGGCTACATCCATGTGGGTCTCCCGGTAAGTGAGTCGGATACGCCTGATTATCAGGTCCGCACCTTGATCGGTATCGACCCCACTCATGGCTGGATCGCCATGGGCGACCGGCCGGATGTGGGCGACCCGCTGATCTTCGTCCGCCGCGACGCCAATTCCGCCCAGTCCGATCTGCGCCGTATGCTGGCCGATATCAAGACCCGCCTGGGCAACCGCTCCATCCGTGCCGCTCTATACGTCTCTTGCACCGGTCGCGGTACCCATATGTTCGGCGAAGAGGGAGCCGAGGCCGCCTTGCTGCGGGAGAGCTTGGGTGATTGTCCGCTGATCGGCTTTTTCGCCAATGGTGAGATCAGTCGTGATCGTTTGTACGGCTTCACCGGGGTTTTGACGGTGATTCCCGGAGGAGAAGAAGGGACGGAGATATGATCCGCCTCTTCATTGGACTGACATTCGAGAGCGCACTGACGCGGAAGATGGAGGCTTTGGGGGGAGGCTTGCCCGGAGCCCGTTGGGTTCCGGCCCGCAATCTGCACCTGACCTTGCGTTTCATCGGAGAGGTAGACCAGAACCATGCCGAAGAAATCCATGACGAGCTTTGCCGGGTCGAAGCCCCGCTCTTTGCCTTGACTCTGACCGGGCTGGGCCTGTTCGGCGATCGTCGCCGGGCGCATACCCTATGGTTGGGCGTAGAGCGGTCGGAAGCGCTGATCCTTCTGGCCAGCCGCGTAGAAGCGGCAGTGGTTCGGGCCGGACAAAATCCAGAACCCCGCCGATTCACCCCACATATCAGCCTGGCACGACTGAAAAATGCCGATCCCACGCGTCTTCAGGCCTTTATGGACGCCGCGCCGATCTTTCATGCCGAAGCGGTGCCGGTGATTGATTTCGCTTTGTTTCGCAGCACGTTGAACCCGGCTGGGCCGGAATATGATGTGCTGGAACGCTATCCCTTGGGGTAGTCTTTCTTTGGGCGAACATTCCCTTGTCCGACCGTTGGCTTCACAGTATTTTCAAAGTCATGACGACACAGCTCTTCCGGCTCGCACCGCCTAAGGTCGCCTTGGTTTTGATCGCCGGTTTGGCGCTGAGTGCCTGTTCGCGTGGCACGGTTCTGCCCGCCACATCAGGTTCAAGCACCGATCAACCCGCCAATTTCCAGTTGGTGACCGACATTCCCATTCCCACTGGCGCCACCATGGACAATGATCGCTCGCTGATTCTGTCTGATCGTGATCGCTGGACTGGACGTGTGGTAATGACCCTGTCCAATTCGGCCAACGAGGTCACCGCCTTCTACCAAGCCCAGATGCCTAATTTCGGCTGGCAGCCCATGATGAGCGTCACCTCCGAGACCAGTATCTTGACCTATCTGCGCGGGGACCGCGCTGCGACCGTCCAGGTGGAGCGCCGCACCGTCTATGGGGCTTTGGTTTCGGTCACGGTCGCACCCAAGCAAGCGGATGTGGGCGGTGCGGGAAGTTCAGGCGGGTATGATTCATCGCCCACGCCCCGCTCGGCTCCGACCGGTGGGATTCGCACCGAGCCTTTAGCGGCTCCACGCCGTTAACTTATAGCAACGGCCTTAATGATTGCCCCCTTCGGGGCTCTCGTCTGTGCAACCGGGACCCTGGGTAACAGTTTTTGGCCCTATTTCCGATTGATCCCATACCGCGGGCAAAGGCGGCTCATCGGCGCTTCTGCCCGAAGGTACGCCGCGATAAAGCAAACACGAAGATCCATCGTCTTGATTCCAGTCCAGGGCATCAGCTTGGTCCTCCCAAGCCGATACTCTGAACTGTTATCCAGGTTCCCGGTCAGCACCGGGAATCACCCTCAAGAACTCTTAACCTTAGTCGTTCTTGGCGGCGCGATCGGCCTTTTTGCGCTCGTTGGGGTCGAGCAGACGCTTTCTGATGCGGATCGACTTGGGAGTCACTTCCACCAGCTCGTCATCCTCGATATAGGCGATGGCTTGTTCCAGGCTCATCTTACGGGGTGTGGTCAGCTTGACCGCTTCATCCTTGCCCGAGGCGCGAACGTTGGTCAGCTGCTTACCCTTCAGCGCGTTGACTTCGAGGTCGTTGGGGCGATTGTGCTCGCCGATGACCATGCCCTCGTAAATCTTCACATTGCCGGTGATGAACATGGTGCCGCGAGCTTCCAGATTCCACAGGGCATAGGTGACCGCGTCACCCTGACCGTTGGAGACCAGAACGCCGTTGCGACGGCCTTCAATGGCGCCCTTGAAGGGAGCATAGCCGTGGAACACGCGGTTCATCAGGCCGGTACCACGGGTATCGGTGAGGAATTCGCCATGATAGCCGATCAGGCCACGGGCGGGAGCCAGGAAGGTGACGCGGGTCTTACCGCCGCCGGAAGGACGCATGCCGGTCATTTCGGCCTTACGCAGGCTCATCTTTTCCACCACCGCGCCGGAATATTCGTCATCGACGTCGATGAAGACTTCCTCGATGGGCTCCAACCGCTTGCCGTTCTCGTCGATCTGATACAGAACGCGCGGGCGCGAGATGGACAACTCGAAGCCTTCGCGGCGCATCTGCTCGATCAACACGCCCAGCTGCAATTCGCCGCGACCAGAGACCTCGAAGGCATCCTTGCCCGCGGTTTCTTTGATATGAATGGCAACATTGCTTTCGCATTCGCGAGCCAGACGAGCAGCGATCATGCGCGAGGTCACCTTATCGCCTTCCTGACCGGCCAGGGGGCTGTCATTGACCGAGAAGGTCATGGCCAGGGTCGGCGGGTCGATGGGATTGGCCTTCAGCGGCTCGGTGACTTCCATGGCGCAGATAGTGTCGGCGACGGTGGGCTTGGTCATGCCGGCGATGGCGACGATGTCACCCGCCTCGGCGAAGTCCACCGGAACCCGCTCGATGCCACGGAAGGCCAGCAGCTTGGTCATGCGGAACTGTTCGAGCACCACACCGTCATGGGATAAGCCCTTGACCAGGGTGTTGAGCCGGGCAGTGCCGGAATAGATGCGGCCTGTGAGAACGCGGCCCAGATAGGGGTCGGCTTCCAAGGTGGTGGCCAGCATGGAGAACGGCGCATCGAGATCGCGACGCGGCGGCGGCACATGGGCGACGATCAGGTCGAACAGTGCCGACAAATCCTTGCGCGGGCCTTCGAGCGAGTCATCGGCCCAGCCGTCACGGCCGACTGCGAACATGGTGGGGAAATCAAGCTGTTCATCGGTGGCGTCCAGCACGGAGAACAGGTCAAAGCACTCGTCATGAACTTCGTGCGGACGGGCGTCGCCGCGATCAACCTTGTTGACCACCACGATGGGGCGTAGGCCCAGGGCGAGAGCCTTACCGGTCACAAACTTCGTCTGCGGCATGGGGCCTTCGGCCGCATCCACCAGCACCACGACGCCATCGACCATGGACAAGATCCGCTCGACCTCGCCGCCGAAATCAGCGTGGCCAGGGGTGTCGACGATATTGATGCGCATACCTTTCCACTCGACCGAGGTGCACTTGGCCAAAATGGTGATGCCGCGTTCTTTTTCCAGGTCGTTGGAATCCATCACGCGTTCAGCCACTTGCTGATTTTCGCGGAAAGTTCCCGACTGCCGCAGCATGGCGTCGACCAAGGTGGTCTTACCGTGATCGACGTGGGCGATGATGGCGATGTTACGTAGTTCCATGATCAAATAGTCTCAATGATGTGGGAGCCCAATTTGGCACGGGCCAAATCTTTAAGCGGATGCTCGGGGCGGGCTCCGAAGTGGGAGATGATTTCGCTGGCGGCAATGCCACCCAGCATGGCGCAAGTGGGTAGATCGCGGCCCTGGGTAAAGCCGAACAGGAAGCCCGCCGCATAAAGATCACCGGCCCCGGTGGTGTCCACCACGGCCTCGATTTCATCGGCGGCGATAACATGAGTGTCGTCCTCGGCGACGACCACTGAACCGAGAGCGCCACGAGTCACGGCGGCGATTCGACAATGACCGCGGACCTGACGGATGGCCGCATCGAAGCTTTCAGTCTGATAAAGCGAACAGAGCTCGGCCTCGTTGGCGAACAAGATATCCACATGGCCAGAGACCAGATCCAAGAAGGCGGCACGATGACGATCGACGCAGAATGGATCGGACAACGACAATGACACCAGTTTGCCCGCCTGATGGGCGCAGGTGGAGGCCTGGAGGAAGGCTTGCTTGGCCTGGGGCGGGTCGTAGAGGTAACCTTCCAGATAGGTGACGGCGGAATTGGCGATCACCGCATCGTCCAGGTCTTCGGGGCCGAAATCCACGCAAGCCCCCAGATAGGTCAGCATGGTGCGTTGAGCGTCGGGAGTGACCAGCACGAAACAACGCGCGGTGGAAGGGCCGGACGTGGCGGGCTTGGTATCGAAGGTTACGCCCGCATTGCGGATGTCGTGGCGGAACACCTGGCCCAGCTGGTCATCCTTTACCTTGCCCATATAGGCGGCACGACCACCCAGGGCGGCGATACCGACGATGGTGTTGGCGGCGGAACCGCCAGAGCATTCAATGCCGGGAGGCAGCTGGGCATAAATGGTTTCGGCTTGCTCGGCGTCAATCAGAGTCATGACGCCCTTGGTCAGGCCAAGCTTATGCAACAGCAGATCGTCGGCATGGACAAGCACATCGACAATCGCGTTGCCGATCCCGGCGACGTGGGTGCTGTGGTCAGCCATAGTCGTAGTAGCCTTTCGCGGGTCAAAACCCGAAACCGGATCGGGCAAGCCTCCGGGGCGCGAGACGCGGCCGAGGGAGGAATTTTGCGGCGCAGTATACTGTCCGCCCCGGCAGAAACAACAAAAACTCCTGCATTCCCCTTGGTCGAACGCTCATAGCATGGTTGAATCGCAGGAATTTCATGGACTTGGAGCTTTTAAAATGCTGTCCGCCCTGGTCAAGGCCTTCGCCCAATTGAGCGATCCGCGCCTTCGCCGCATTCTGAAAATCGGCATCGTGGCCGCTTTAGTCTGCTGGTTCGGGTTGGCGGCGGGAGCCTCGGCGGTCCTGAGCCATGTGCGCCTGTTCGAAAATACTTGGGCCGATACGGGGGCCGGGGCAGCATTGGGGCTGGTGGCATTGCTGACGCCATTGCTGTTCTTTTCCGCTCTGGCCACCTTCGTCATGAGCTTTTGGCTTGATGATGTGTGCGATGTGGTGGAAGACCGCCACTACCCCGGCCTGGGTCCTGCCCGCCAATTGGGATGGTCCGAGGTTCTGCTCTCCTCGTCGCGATTCTTGCTGGTGATGGTGGCGGTGACCGCCGCCGCCGCTCCCTTCTATGTGGCGCTGTTGTTCTTTGGTCTGGGCATAATCCTCAATTACACGGTCAACGGTTATCTGTTGGGCCGGGAATATTTTGAACTGGTGGCAAGCCGCCGGATGGAGGCGGATCAGGCAAGGTTGCTGTTTCGTAACAATCTTGGGCGCGTGTGGTTGTGCGGAGCGGTGATCAATTTGCTGTTCCAGATTCCGCTGTTGAACCTGACGGCGCCGGTGACTGCCGCCGCCTTCATGGTTCATGTGGTACAAGGTTTGCGGCGAGGAGAAGGGAAGATATGATGGCTGTTATGAAAGCCTTGCAATTCCAAACTCTACGATCTCTCCTCTCGCCGTTTCTCCTGATAGAGCAGCGTGCGTCAAATATGACGCACGCTGCTCTAGCTTTATGTTTGCCCCTCGCCGGGCACGGCCTCCGGCCGCT
>JAYTWE010000273.1:0-3336 GCA_043744055.1 Magnetospirillum sp. | reverse complement strand
GATATCCTGGCGGCGGTGGAAAGCGCGGAACAATGCCTGGCGTTGTTGGAGACAGAGCATCCCGATGTCATTTCCTTGGATATCCGTCTTCCCGGCATGAACGGGTTGGATGCCACCCTGCAGATCATGAGCAAGCGGCCCACCCCCATCGTGGTGGTCGCGGCCCAGGTGGATGACGACGAACTCAACATTGCCATGAATGCGTTGCGGGCGGGTGCGCTGTCGGTGGTGGAAAAGCCGGTGGGTGTCACCAATGTGGACTTTGACGCCCTTGCCGCCAAGCTGTGCACCCAGTTGGCCATCATGAGCCAGGTTAAAGTGGTGCGCCAAGGCATCGACCGGGGATTGCGTTTCGGCAGTGCCGAACCGCCGCCTCCTGTTCGTCCGACTCCCGGTAGCTTTTCCATGCTCGGAATTGTCGCTTCGACCGGTGGTCCTCAGGCCCTGGTTCAACTTCTGTGTGGATTGGGCGAGGGATTTCCACTGCCCATCTTGTTGGTCCAGCACATCACGTCGAGCTTTCTGGAGGGCTTTGTGTCCTGGCTGACCGGAGCGACGCCGTTTCAGGTCAAGATCGCTGATGAAGATGAATTGCCGGTGCCGGGTTTTATCTATGTGGCTCCCATTGATCGCCATCTGGCGTTGATCCATGGCCGCTTGTCCATCGTCAACAGCCCCGCCATTTGTAATCAGAAACCATCGGGGACGGTTCTGTTCAAGTCCTTAGCCCGAGAGTTGGGCCGTCAAGGCATCGGAGTGGTCTTGACCGGCATGGGGGCGGATGGCTCTGAGGGATTGGCCGAAATGAGATTGGCCGGGGCTTATACCATCGCGGAGGACGCCTCCACCTGTGTGGTCTTCGGCATGCCGTCCGCCGCCGCCAAGCTTGGCGCGGTCAGGGAATTGCTGCCATTGCCGGCAATCGCTCCCAGGCTGCGTGATCTTGCCGTGGTTGGAGGGGGGGGGTGACGCAAGACAGGCTGATCCTGATTGTCGAAGATTCGGTCACTCAGGCCATTCACCTGCAATTCTCGCTGGAGCAGGAGGGGTTCAAGACTCTGATCGCCGCTTCGGGCGAAGAGGCGCTGGACCAGATCAATCATCAGCTCCCCAGTCTGATTATCGTCGATTACCACCTGCCCGGTATCCAGGGTGACGAGCTTTGCCGTCAGATTCACATGGATATCACCACGCGAGGTATTCCGCTGCTGATGCTGACCGCCGACGACACTTCGGCGGCTGAGCTGCACGGACTGGAAAGCGGTGCCGACGATTTTGTCGCCAAGTCCGAAGATCCTGAGATCTTATTGTTGCGGGTCCATAATCTGCTGCGCAAATCCCGTAAGGAAGCAGTGGGCGTCGAGGTCGGTCGTTCACTGTTCCGCCGGGCGCGGGTCCTGATTATCGACGACAGCAACACCTATCGGTTAAGTCTTGCGCAGGAACTGACCGACGAAGGCTGTGACGTGGTGGTCGCCACTTCGGGCGAGGAGGGGCTGGAGGCCCTGGCCCAGGGTGACTATGACTGTGTCATGGTTGACATGGTGATGCCCGGCATGGACGGGATCGCCGTATGCAAGGAACTGGCGTCCCGCCGTTTGGACGATGCGGCGCCGCTGGTGGTCCTCATGCTCTCGGCTTACGAGACCAAGGAGAACGTCGCCCGCGCCTTAGAGGCCGGCGCCGATGATTTCGTTGGCAAATCCGCCGAGATGTCCGTGTTGCGGGCTCGGCTGCGGGCGCTGTTGCGCCGGAAATTTCTGTTAGAGCAAAATCAGCGCATCTTGGATGAAATCCGCATGCGCGAGATGGAGACCCTGCGTGCCAAGGCGGAGAAGGAAGCGGCGGAAGCCCGCGCCGCCCTGGCCGAAGGATTGGCTAAGGCCAATCGCGAGTTAGAAGGCGCTAATGCCAAACTGCGGACGACTCAGGTCCATCTGATCCAGTCGGAAAAGATGGCCTCGCTGGGGCAATTGGTGGCCGGTATCGCTCATGAGATCAACAACCCACTGTCATTCGCACTCTCCAATGTCTTTTCCATCGAGGGCTGGCTGACTTCAGTGCTCAACGAGGCCGGGGCCAGCTTGACGGGGGAGCAGGCGGGTAAGTTGGAGAAGGCTCATAAGCGCATCATGGATACCGGCCAGGGGCTGGAACGGGTGCGAGAGCTGGTGGTGAAGCTTCGGACCTTCTCTCGGCTGGATCAAGGGGAGTTCAAATCTATTGATGTGCGCGATGCGCTGGAATCCGTACTTTTGTTCCTGCGTCACAAGATGACGGATCGGATCACGGTCGAACGCCACTATCAACGCGACAATATGCTTAACTGTTTTGCCGGACAGCTCAATCAGGTGCTGATGAACGTGGTGGCCAATGCGGTGGATGCCATCGCTGGCGAAGGAGTCATCTCCATTCGAACCACTCGGAACGAGCAGATGTTCGAGATCACGGTGGCCGATACGGGGTGCGGCATTGCACCGGAGTATATGGAGCGGATTTTTGATCCATTCTTCACCACCAAGCCGGTTGGCCAAGGAACCGGGCTTGGTCTTTCCATATCCTATGGCATCATTGCGCAGCATGGGGGGCGGATCGAGGTTTCCAGTATTCCGGGCCAGGGGGCGGAGGTTCGGATACTGGTGCCGCTTGATCTGAAAGAAGGGGCGGTGCCATGAGGGGGGGGAGGGGTATGTTTGTTCCAGATAAGAAGGTGAACGTTCTCGTCGTCGATGACGAGCCGCAGATTCTGACGGCTATCGGCGATCTTCTTGAGCACGAGTTCACCGTGTGGACCGCCAATGATGGTCAGGCCGCATTGGATATTCTGGCCCATCATGAGATGGCGGTGATTCTTACCGATCAGCGGATGCCCGGCATGAGTGGAGCCGAGTTTCTGGGGCGCGCCCGCTGCATATCCGATGCGACTCGGGTTCTGGTGACCGGTTATTCTGATCTGAATGCCTTGGTCACCGCTGTCAATCTTGGCCAGATTCATGCGTATCTTTCCAAGCCGTGGAACCCGCTGGAATTGCAGGTCGTGGTCAGAACGGCTGCGGATCGCTGGCGACTGGGGCGGAGCTTGGATCAAGAGCGCAATCTGTTGCGGGCTCTGATGGATAACATTCCAGACGCCATTTTCTTCAAGGACCAGGGGCTGGCCTTCACCCGCCTCAACGGAGCCGAGGCTTTGCTGTTGGGAGGCAAGGAACCGGCTGATCTGGTCGGGATGCGCGTGTCGGAGATGGTGAGTAGTGAGCAGGCAATCACCATCGAGCGTCAGGAGGACGCGATCCTCCAAAGCGGGATTCCTGTCACTGACCAATTGGTGGAGTTGAA
>JAYTWE010000272.1:0-5261 GCA_043744055.1 Magnetospirillum sp. | reverse complement strand
TCTTCGCGCACGATCTGCTCGATCTTGCGCAAAACCTTGAGGCCAAGCGGCAGCCACGAATAGATACCGGCAGCCGACTGGCGGACCATTCCCGCCCGCAACATCAGGCGGTGCGAGGCGATCTGAGCCTCGGAGGGGGTCTCCTTCAGGGTCGGCAGAAAAAATGCGGAACGGCGCATGAGAGTCCTCGAAACGGCAAAGGGAGAGAATTGCCGGGGACAATAGGCAATGCCGCGACGCTTGGCAATGTATTGGGGCTATTTCGCGCCTTGCTTGGAACAGGCGGCGGCCAGCTTCTGCTGATCCTCCGAGATCAAGGGCTCGCCGTTGAACAAGAACGTCCCCTTGGCCATGTCGTATTTCACAACCCCCACCGAAGCGGAGGTGTTGTCGTAGCCCTTGGCCGACAAGGCCGCCAGCTTGCTTTCTGCGGTGGCCAGAGTCTGGCTCTGAGCCGCAGTCGGCGTCCCGCCCCCGGCGGAAATTGCAGCCTCCGTCGTGGACTTGGACTTATAGGCGGCTTTACGTGCGCCATAATTCATCGGATTGATGTTGATGGGAAACTCCAAAGTCTCCGGCAACACCCGTTTGGCGAATTCGGCCCGCCCCGGATCGGTATCGGCGGAAGCCACCGGCCTCCCCCTCACATCAACGCCCGGTTTATAGGCCACATCGGGTGCCGGTTGATATTGGATCAAACGCGAGCAATCCATCTTGGTAATGGTAATCACCATGGGACCGCTGCTGCCGGAACCCTGCTGCGCCAGAACCGGAAAGCCGCTCAGACAAAGGGTTACAAGGGCGAAACGCCCCAAATTCTTGCGCATGACAAGCTCCCTATCCATCGGTTTCAAGGCAATATCGCACGCAGGTTCGGCTTCATCAATTTCGTCAAAAGGCCGATTCAAGAAATTATACCGCAAAATTATGGATGACGTATGGCCTCGAATTGCGTAGAGTGCCTCCAAGCTCGGCGAACGAGCAATGTATCCGATAACCGGTCGCAACGAGCGGCTTGAGTTTCGGGAGGAACCCAAAGGTTGCTGGCGTTATACGCCGTGACCAGAGACGCAGGGATGGCAAGATCATCAACATGATCTTGCCATTTGCATGTTTAGAGCGTTTTTCAATCATATTGAATCACGCTCGTTAGCCCGAGCGGCGCTTTTTCTGCCTCAGGCAAAGCTAGTGCACTGACGCAGACGGAAGATTCAGACACACCCCCATACTCGTCTTGGCCGGACGTGTTCCGGCCATCCACGCGGGTCCGCAGAAAAGTCTTTGGAAACAACGGGGAAGGCTGAACGGCGTGGATACCCGCGACAAGCGCGGGCATGACGGAGTCGGGAATCACTGTGTACTATCTGAATGAATCTGTGCACTAGGCCGTTCGCGTGTGAACGCGAAACGGTCTAGGATCAGGAATAAAAGTCGAGACCGACCGTCATCCAAGGCGGGGCAAGCGACTTGATCCGCTCATATACAGGGCAATCCTCGCGATGGGCATGCGGCAGATAGCCGATGCTCATAAGGAACTCACCGACCACCTCGCCTCCCATAAAGACGAAAGTTGTCTTGAACAGCTTGGTCCATTGCGCCTTGGTCAGAGGGTGATGAGCCGCGATCCAACCAGCCATGGAGCCGTGGCTCGACGTGATCGCCGCCATGCGCCGAGCATTCTCGATCACCGCGGCGATCTTGCGGCGATTGCGGATGATACCCACATCATTCATCAGCCTGAGGGTCTCTTCCTCGCCATAAGCAGCGACCTTGACCGGATCAAAACCGTCAAAAGCAGCGACCATGCCCGGACGCTTCTTCAAGATAATCAGCCACGACAGCCCGGCCTGGAAAATCTCCAGGCACAGGCGCTCGAACAAGGCCCGGTCATCGTCAAGCGGGAAACCGTATTCCAGGTCATGATAGGGGCCATGAACCGGATGATCCGGGGCTGTGTCGCAGTACCAGTTCATATGAATGGCCCCTCAAACGCCGGGCGGGTTTCTCCGAAACCCTTGGCTCCCGCGCCATGGGGCGCGCTGGGCCTTGCCCGTAACTCCTCACCAATGAATGACTTCCTTGGCTCGTCACTATTAATGGCCCCTCAAACGCCTCGGCATCGGCAATGCCGATGCGAGACATTCTTCCTCCGGTCATCGAGCCCCAGCCCCCCGGAAGATCACGCCTGTTCCAGTTCCACCAGGGTTCCGACAAAATCCTTGGGGTGCAAAAACAGAACCGGCTTGTCATGGGCGCCGATCCTCGGCTCGCCATCGCCCAGAACGCGAGCGCCCTTGGCCTTCAGCTGGTCACGCGCGGCCAAGATATCTTCCACTTCGTAGCAGATATGATGAATGCCGCCCGACGGGTTCTTTTCCAAAAACCCCGCGATGGTGGATTTCTCGCCCAGGGGATGCAGAAGCTCGACCTTGGTATTGGGCAATTCCACAAAGACCACGGTCACGCCATGGGCTGGCTGCGGCACCGGGGCGGAAACCTTAGCTCCGAGAATATCACGATAAAGCGCGACGGCGGCGTCCAGATCCGGCACGGCAATGGCGACGTGATTCAGCTTTCCGATCATTGAAGTCCTCGTTGGTCATGATTCTGACCAACCCTATACCATGCCGAAGAAGCGGCTCCAAAGGAGATGGGTGCTTTACATGGATGTTTAGTCCGGGTTAGGACTCGGGTTCAGCCGCGCCGGTGCGCACGGAGACGATATTTTGTCGAACGGCCATATGAACGAGACCGTGAACAAAGACCGTCACATATCCAAGACCGTATCGCCATACCTTGGCCCCATCGGCATGGAAATGAGCCGGAAAGCCATGATATGGCAAAGTCTGCTCCTGTTCCTGCTTCTGGCTGGTTCAGTGTTGTGGATCGTGGTGATGAGCTCCCTGCCCCGCATCGAAGGGCGAACTCCCATGACCGGGATTCATTTAGGAGCGTCCATCACCCGAGACACCTTGGGTGTGCCGCGCATCGTCGCCAAATCACAAGCCGATGGATATTTCTCGCTGGGTTGGGTCCATGCCCAAGACCGCATGTGGCAGATGGAGGTGCAGCGTCGCCTTGGTGCCGGGCGGTTGGCGGAAGCAGTGGGAGAGCCCGCCCTTGCCAGCGACCGCTTCATGCGCACATTGGGTATTTACCCATTGGCCGAACGCGCCTTCCCGCTGTTGGATGAGCCCACCCGCAATGCCTTGACCTCCTACGCAGCGGGCGTCAATGCGTGGCTGACGGAAAATCGCTTCCGGCTTCCTCCTGAATATGCGGTTCTGGGGCTGAAGCCGGAGCCTTGGAAGCCTGCGGATTCCTTGGTCTGGCAGAAACTGATGGCGCTGCAACTGGCGGGCAACTGGCACGACGACGTGCTGCGCGCCCAGTTGGGACGGAGCCTCGGTCCCAAGCGGGTGCAAGAGCTGTTTCCCAGCTATCCCGCTGATTCCCCCGTAACCCTAAGCAGTGATGGTGGGCAAGCATTGCTGCAAAGCTTGCCTGACTCGGCGAAAACCACGCCAGCCTCTAACATCTGGATTGTCGGCGGCAACCGGACCGATAGCGGCAAGCCCTATCTGGCCAATGACCCCCATCTGGGGTTCCGCGCTCCTATTCTTTGGTACTTGGCTTCGCTAGAGGCGCCAGACATCTCCCTGACCGGAGCCATGGTACCGGGCGTCCCCTTTCATATCATCGCCCATAACGGCCGGATCGCCTGGGGCTTTACCGCCACACAGGCCGACACCATTGACCTCTTCGTAGAGAAGGTGGTCGGCGACGGTACCGCCTATAAGACTCCCGACGGCTCGCGCCCCTTCACGCTCCGCAACGAGGTCATCCGCGTCAAGGGAGGTGCCGAGACCACCATGACGGTGCGCGAAACCCGCCATGGCCCGATAATTTCCGATCTGGTGGGGCAAGACATCGCGGGTCCCGGTGAAGTGCTGGCCCTCTCGGCGACCCTGCTGGGAGAAGCGGATCTCAGCGCCCAAGCTCTGCGCAAGCTTAATCAAGCCAAGGATTGGACATCGTTCACCGGCGCGCTGAAGGATCTGCAAGCTCCGGTCCTGAATATCGGATATGCCGACAGCACGGGTAACATGGGATTCTACACCGCAGGCAAGGTCCCGATCCGAAAGTCAGGCAATGGAACCGTTCCTGCCCGGGGGTGGACCGCCGAGGGCGATTGGACCGGCTGGGTTCCCTTCGCCAAACTGCCGCAATCCTACAATCCGAAATCAGGGCTGCTGATTAACGCCAATAATAAGGTGGTGGGAGAGAAATACCCCTATCTCATCACCGCATCTTGGGCCGACGGCTATCGGGCTCAACGCATCAGCGATCTGCTGGAACCACGACAGGGCCTGACCTTTGCCCATATGTCGGCAATCCAAGGCGATACATTATCGCTTCAGGCCGTAGAGATGAAAGAGCTGCTGACCACCCATGACTTCAAGTCAAAACAGGCCCGTGAAGCCGCTCATCTTGTGGCCGAATGGGATGGGAAAGCCCGCAAGGAGCGACCGGAGCCCCTTATTTATGCCGCCTGGCTCTCTCGACTGAACCGCGCGATCTTCGCCGATGAGCTGAAGGAGAAATTTGACTCCATCGCTTCGCCCCGCGCCCAGATGCTGCTGGAAGTCCTGACGCGCCGCCGTCATTGGTGCGACGTCATTTCGACGCCAGAGCCCGAAAGCTGCGATGACATGATCGAACTCAGCCTGGATCAGGCTTTGGCTGATCTTACCGCGGTCTGGGGGCCGGACATGGGGAAATGGTCGTGGGGAGAGGCCCATGCCGCCACTTTCGACAATGCCGTATTGGGGCGAATTCCTCTGATCCGAATTATGGCCAATCTCAGCATCCCCAGTGATGGCGATGACTTCACCGTAGCCCGAGCCAACTACCACGCCTCTGCCACCGGCGCGAACTTCCCCCAGATCCATGGAGCAGGATTGCGCGCGGTCTTCGACTTATCGAATCTAGCCAACAGCCGATTCGTCCTCGCAACCGGACAGTCGTCGCACCCGCTGTCGCGGCACTACGCCGACATGATGAAGGACTGGCGCGACAATAAACTGTCCTGGCCGCCCAGCACGAAAACATCCGCCGTCCTCGTCTTAGAGCGCGGCAAGTAGGGAAATTCTTTCAGCGATTAAACCACATCGACCATGGAGCCGTGCGGAGCCAGATCCAGATAGCTCCCACGGAAATAGACCAAGGGGCTTCCACCTTCTTGATGCTTCATCCGCTCG
>JAYTWE010000271.1:0-5129 GCA_043744055.1 Magnetospirillum sp. | reverse complement strand
GCCGAGGGCGGTCAGCGGCATGGGGACCGCGAGCGCGGCAAGGATTAGGGTCAGCCCCACCAGTTGCACGGCGCGGAGAGTGCGTGCGGAGGTAGAGTTCAGGCATTCCAAGGTGCCGGTGGGAGCCTTAGCGTCGAGCAAACCCCGACCATAGGCGCGCCATGCCCACTCGCGAGCTAGACCGGCGATCAGAGCGGCGGCGACCCAGGCGATGGAGGCTTCACCCAGCGCCAGATACGCTCCCGTACCTTCCGCCAGTCCGGTGGTGATGATGAAAGGAACGATCTCCGGCTGCTTCCAGGCGGGAATACCGCGCGAGGCTTTCAGGATGCGGGCTTGGCAATAGAGAAATCCCGCCGCCAGGACCATGATTGGAACCAGCAGGGCCGGATGGCCGGTGACGACGAAGCCAAGGACGCAGAGAGCCAGCGGCCCAGCCAGGATTCCTTCCCGCGTCATCCACGAGGTCTGGGGATGGAAGAAGACGTTCAAGGCCCGCCAGGGCTTGCCGATTTCCAGCCAGACCAGGGACAGGCCAGCCATGACGAAAGCCGCGCCCGCCAGCATGGGGATGGTGGCGTCATGTCCCGCCAGACTGGCCGCCGCCGAGACCAACAGCAGTCCGGTGCCGGTGCCGCCGCCGATGAAATTGCCCGCCGCCCGCAGGTCCCAGAAGCCTTGCCGCTTGGCCGTCGCGATCTGTTTCATAGCGTCCCCTTGTCCCAAAGATAGTAGAAGCCCGGCCCGGTTCCCTCGTCCTCGTGCATGCGGAACCACTGGTTCTCGGCGACGAGGAGGGAGACCGCACTGTCCGGGTCATGGATGTCGCCGAAGCGCAGCGCCCCGGATAGGCAGGAATTGACGCAGGCCGGAGTGGCTTCCGGGTCGCGACCGGGAACCTTGCCCATTGCCCGTCCGGCGTCGATGCGATCGACGCAGAAGGTGCATTTGGTGGCGACCCCGATCTTGGCGGGATCGAAGCGGGCCTGTTCCGAGGCCACGGCCGACGGGCCATAGGCGAAATCGGCATGATCCACCTTGTAGCGGGCCTCGTAGGGGCACGAGATGGCGCAATAGCCGCAGCCGATGCAGATGTCGTAGTCGATGGTGACGATGCCGTCCCGGCGCTTGCCCGTCGCGGTGGAGGGACAGACCTCGGCACAGGGCGGCTCGTCGCAATGTTGGCAGCCGGTGGGGACGAAGACGCGGCTGACATCCGGGTATTCGCCCGCCTCCAGGTCAAGGACGCGCCGCCATTGCACGCCGGGCGGCGTGCCGTTGGTCTCCTTGCACGACGCGGTGCAGGTCTGGCAGCCGACGCAGCGGCGCAGATCGGCGATCATGACATAGCGGGTCATGGGGATTCTCCCGGAAGAATGCGGTCGGTTCCGGCATAGAGGACATGGCTGTTGTGGCGCGCGAAGCCCACCAGGGTGAGGTTCAGCGATTCCGCCATGCGGATGGCCAGCATTGTGGGGGCGCTGATGGCGGCCAGGATGCCAATTCCCATGGCGGCGGATTTCTGCACCATCTCGTAGCTGGCGCGGCTGGTGACCACGGCGGCTCCCGACCCCATATCCGTCCCGGCGCGGGCCATGGCCCCGATCAGCTTGTCCAGCGCGTTGTGACGGCCCACATCTTCCCGGATCAGGTCCAGCCTCCCATCGGGCGTGACCCAGGCGGCGGCATGGGTGGCGCCGGTCAGCCGCTGCATGGGCTGATTGGCGGCAAGCTCGGTGAAGGCGTTCTGCAACACCGACGCCGCCATGACGGCGGTCGAGGCGACCGGAGAAATATCCCGGAAGACCTGGGACAGACTTTCCGTGCCGCACAGCCCGCAGCCGGTGCGTCCGGCCATGCTGCGGCGCCGCTGCTTCAGTCGGTGGAAGCGCTCCGAGGCGATGGACAGCCGTACCGCGATCCCCTCGCAGCGCTCCTCCAATTCCAAGTCCAGGATGTCGCGGGGATGGTCGATGATGCCTTCGGTCAGGCTGAAGCCCATGGCGAAGTCCTCCAGATCGGCTGGCGACGCCAGCATCACCGCGTGGGAGATGCCGTTATATTCCAGGCAAACCGGAACCTCGGCGGCGGCTGCGTCCAGGGCGGTTTCGGTCATGCCATCGCGCCAGCGGGCCACCGCGACGGTCTCCACGGTGGGATGGCGCATGGCCGAAGGGGGAGGAGACGGAAGGATCATGACGGCCTCCCATCACTGGCCGGGCCGTCCACCCGCTTGAGCGCGACCCGCACCACGTCGGAGCCCGAACCGGTGGCGTCGGTCAGTTCCAGCGACATTTGCGAGATGGAGTTCAGCGACGGATAATTCAGATCCTTGGCGAAGGGTGTCTTCCAGTGCTGGAACTGGCCGGGAATGACGATTGTGTCGGGGCGGCAGCCCTGGACCAGGGCGGCGCGGCCGGTGGTCGCGCCCACCACCGAGCTGACCTCCACCCAATCGCCGTCCTTGATCCCGAGCTTGTGCGCCGACGAGGCGTTTATGATCACCGAGCCATGGCCGCGCAGATTGCCCGCCACCTCGTTCATCAGCGGAATGCCCGCGTTGTTGCCGGTGGTATAGGGCATGGTCTTGGTGGTGATGCCCCAGAAGGGGAAGTCTTCGGCGGCGGCCCCCGTCTTCTCCACCGCACTGATCCAGCGTCCGGGTACGTCGTGCCAATGGGGAATGCCCTGGTATTCCGCCAGTTGCTCGTCCCACCAATGGATATTGTTTTCGTGCAGTCGGCGGCCCAGCTCCTCGCCGACCCGCATCAGCCGCTCCTGGTAGGGCAGTTCGTAGCGAAGATTCATCTCCACCATGGTGGGGTGTAGGTACCAGTCGTCGCGGGCGAAGGGCACCACGAAGAAGCCGTTCTCCTTCATCCAGGCCAGATCCTTGACCTCTTGCCCGTTGGTGATGGACGCGGTGGCGGCCTTGCACACCGCGTCCCAGATGGCGTCGACCCCGTGGGCCTCGTCTTCCTTCAGCGAGAAGTCGAAGCCATCGCCCTTGAGCGGCAGTAGGGCGGCGCCCCGGTTCATGGCCTTGTTGTATTCGCCAAGAAGGCCGACGCGGTGCGCCAATTCGGTGCTGATCTCGGTGAAGTCGCGGGCTTCGCCCTGGGGCTCCACGGCGGGCTGGCGCAGCACGAAGCCGTTATGGGCCCAATGCTGCTCGACGAACTTGCTGCCGCCCGCCCGGATCAACTGAGTGCTTTCCAGGTCGGTGGCCTCGGGCAGCAGCACGTCGGCCATGTGGTTGGTCTCGTCCATGGTATAAGCGAAAGCCACCACGAACGGCATCTTGGCCATGTTTTCAGTCAACTGGGCGGTGTCCCAGAACGAGACGGCCGGATTGGTGCGGTAGGCGATCCAGACATCGGGCGGTTCCGGCTGTTCCCATTCTCCGGGGGCTTCCTTCAGGAACATCCAGGCCAGATGGGTCGGCCCCAAGGCTTGCGCCCAAGAAGAATCTCCGACGATGGGGATCAAGGTGGTGTGGGCGTTGCGGCCCTTGGGCTTGTCGGCCCATTTGCCTTTCTTGGTGGAGTTCATCTGGGCGTTCATGAAGCCGTCCTCGCCCGGCTTAACGCTTTTCAAGCGGTTGTCATGGGGGCGATTGAGTCGCACGGTGGTTCCCAGCGTGCCGCCCGGCACTTCCAGCGCGCCGACCAGGGTGGCCAGCACGGTGCGCGCCCAGCAGCATTCATAGGCGCCCCAGCCGTTGTTGACCGTCTTGCCCAGGGTCACCGCCACCGGGCGGAACGGCAGCATCTTGCCGTCCACCTCGATGGTCTGGCCGACGCAGGCATTGTCCAGGTATTCCAGCGCCACCCGGCGCATGGTCTCGGCGGGAACGTCGCAGACCTTGGCTGCCCAGTCCGGGGTATAGCCCGCCATGGCCTCCACCAGAACGGCGAAGCTGGGACGGGCGGCGACGCTGTCATGGCGGATGACCTCGCCGTCGGCTTTATGGCTGACGGCGGCGGTCATCGTGAATTGGCCTTCCAGCGCGGGGACCGCGCCGGGATGGTCGAACGGCACCGGGCCTCCCGTCGCCGTGTCCCACATTAACGGCTTGCCTGTCTCGGGATCGCGCAGGTAATAGCCGTCCGGCCCCACCAGATAGGGCGAGGCGGTGCGGTCGCGCAGGAAGTCCAGGTCCAGGGCCGAGCGCGGCGCTTCGTGAAGGATCACGTTCAGCATAGCGAACATGAAGGCCGGGTCGGTCTTGGGGCGGATCGGCACCCATTCCGCCGAGCAGGCCCCGGTGGGCGACAGATGGGGTTCCACCTGGACTCGCTTGATCCCCCTGATCCTGGCGTCGGCATGGCGACGCACGGCGCAGGGACCGCCCGATACCTCCACATTGGTGCCGAACGAAACGATGTAGTTGGTGTGCACGGTGTCGGCGCAGACGGTGAAGGCGCGATGCCAGTACTCGCCGTAGAGATGCTCGGAGTGAACGCATTTGACGCCCTGGCCGGAGCCGAAGCTGAAGTCGATGGGGCCCCAGGCGGCCAGGAAGGCCGGGAAGGTTCCCATATAATTGGCCGGAGTGCCGCCATGGCCGAAGGTGGCGGCAAGGCGCGGCATGCCCTGCTTGTTGAGCAGTCCCGCCTCGCGCAGGCCCCGCAGCTTCGCGGCCACCAGATCCAGCGCCTCGTCCCACGAGATCGCCACGAATCCGGGGTCCTCGTAGCGCCCCTTCCTGGGGTTGGTGCGCTTCATGGGGGTGAGGATGCGGTTGGGATTGTAGGTCTTCTGCACCAGCCCATAGGCCTTGACGCAGGGACGCCCGTCGGCCGGATGAATGCCGATACCGGCATGGTTCGGTGTGACGCCGGTGGCCACCCCATCTTCGACCGTGACGCACATCAGGTCGGGTCCGGCGACACAGTTGTAACAATAGGTCGGGACTGATTTTTTCGCGCTGGAAAGCTTGTCTAGCATGGTTATGACTCCTCCCTGCGCTCGTTGGCGCTGTGCATTTTTTAACGTAATAATGCATTTTTTACGGAAGAGTCAAAATTTTTGCATCATAATGCGCAAAGTCGTATATGCCGCCGACGTGATGCGGTAAGATTTGCAAGGCTATTCCGGGAGGGCGAGATGAAGCGGAGGACATTCAT
>JAYTWE010000270.1:0-3708 GCA_043744055.1 Magnetospirillum sp. | reverse complement strand
GTGCTTCAACTTCTTACCCGATCGCGCCGAACTGGATATTGCGGGCTGGCCCGAGGAAGACATCTTCTCGCATTAGAGTTTCGATCGCCCTCCCTCCGCTTGCGGGGGAGGGCGGTGCGGCTTATAACCGAACCGGTTTTAATGCGTGGAGAGTGCGATGATTCTTGTCACCGGCGGCGCTGGCTTCATCGGGTCCAATATTCTTGCTGCCCTGGAAGAGCGGGGCGCGGGGAAGTTGGTGGCTTGTGACCGTCTGCGGTCCGGCAATAAATGGCGCAATATCGCCAAGCGCGAATTGGCCGACATCGTTCATCCCGAGCAGATCTTCGCGTTTCTCGAAGCCAATCGAAAGCATATGGAAGTTGTGATCCATATGGG
Source organism: Magnetospirillum sp. (assembly GCA_043744055.1). Lineage (GTDB taxonomy): Bacteria > Pseudomonadota > Alphaproteobacteria > Rhodospirillales > Magnetospirillaceae > Phaeospirillum. The sequence goes on along the minus strand of JAYTWE010000270.1, from coordinate 3,330 downwards.
GGCTATCTCGGCCACGACCGAGACGGATGCGGATAAAATCCTCACCAATAACTTCTCGCTGTCCCAAGCCCTGTGGAAGTGGTGCACCATGAATGATGTGCGCTTTATCTACGCGTCTTCGGCGGCGACCTATGGCGATGGCGCACAAGGCTTCGACGATGATTGGTCTATTGACCATCTCGCCAAGCTTCGTCCGTTGAACGCCTATGGCTGGTCCAAGCATTTGTTTGATCGCCGCGTGTCGCGCAAGGTCTTCGCCGGGTCGCGGACGCCGCCGCAATGGGCGGGGCTTAAGTTCTTCAACGTCTACGGACCCAACGAATACCACAAGGGCAACCAGCAGAGCGTGGTGGCCCAGGTCTATCCCCATGCGGAAAAGAATGCCGCTTATCAGCTGTTCAAGTCCCACAATCCCAAATATGCCGATGGCGGCCAGCTGCGTGACTTCATCTGGATTGGCGATGTGGTCAATGTGGTGATGTGGCTGCTGGAAAATCCCAAGGTCAATGGTGTGTTCAATGTGGGGACCGGACAGGCGCGGTCCTTCCTTGACCTTGCCAATTCGGTCTATCGGGCGGTGGGGCGCGAGCCTCAGATCAAATTCCGCGATACTCCCATCGAAATCCGCGACAAGTACCAATACTTTACCCAGGCCAAGATGGATCGGCTGCATCAGGCTGGCTATTCCAAGCCCTTCACCTCGCTGGAAGACGGCGTTGCCGCCTATGTGAAGGACTTTCTTGCCGCTTCGGACCCGTATCGCTGATGATGTTGTCCCTGACCTTTCCGCTCATCGACCCCGTTGCGGTGCAATTGGGGCCGTTCGGTATCCGCTGTATGCCCTAGCCTATATTACCGGGCTGATGCTGGGTTGGCGCATCGTCAAATTCCTGGTGGCGCGGCCTCCCAACGCTCTGAGTCAGGAACAGGTGGACGACTTCCTGGTCTGGGCCACCATGGGCGTGGTTCTGGGCGGGCGGCTGGGATATGTCATCTTCTACAAGCCACTGTATTATCTGGCCAATCCGCTGGAAATCCCCATGGTGTGGCAAGGCGGAATGTCATTCCACGGCGGCGCGTTGGGGGTGATCTTCGCCATCATCGCCTTTTCCAAGATGCGCGGCCGCAACCTGTTTCAGGTGGGCGACGTCATCTGCTGCGTGGTGCCCATCGGCCTGTTCTTCGGACGCATCGCCAATTTCATCAACGGTGAACTGTTCGGCCGCATTGCTCCTGACGCTGAACTGGCCATGGTGTTTCCCCATGGCGGGCCGTTCCCGCGCCATCCCAGTCAGCTTTATGAAGCCGGGCTGGAGGGCTTGGTCCTGTTCTTGGTCATGATGGCGTTGTGGCGCTTCACCGACATCCGCAACCGTTTCGGGGCGTTGTCGGGGGTGTTTCTGGCCGGGTACGGCGTGGCGCGTATCGTCTGCGAATTCTTCCGCCAGCCCGACGCTCATCTGGGCTTTCTGTGGGGCGGCGCCACAATGGGGCAATTGCTGTCCATGCCCCAGGTGGCGGTGGGCCTGATCCTGCTGATCTGGGCCTGGCGGCGCAATGCGCCGAGATCATCGTGCGTCAAATATGATGCACGATGATCTCGCTTTATGTTTGCCCCTCGCCGGGCACGGCCCTCCGGCCGCCTGGCCGCCGCCTCAATGGCGGCTGATCGCAGCGTGCAGATTTAGCGCACGCTGCTCTAGGGCTGTCTGATGAGCTTGGCAGCACTCCTGGCCGCGCGCATCCGCCAAGATGGCCCCATTCCCGTTTCCCATTTCATGGCCGAGGCGCTGGGGCATCCCCAGCACGGCTATTACATGAGCCGCGACCCATTCGGTCAGGCGGGTGACTTCACCACCGCGCCGGAAATCAGTCAGATGTTCGGCGAGCTGATCGGGTTGTGGTGCGCCATCGTCTGGCAGAGCATGGGCTCGCCGAGTCGGGTGGTGCTGGCCGAGATCGGGCCGGGCCGGGGCACCTTGATGGCCGATCTGCTGCGCGCCGCCCGCACTCTTCCGGCTTTCGCCGCCTGTCTGGAGCCCTATCTGATCGAGACCAGTCCAGTCTTGCGCAACCGGCAGGCTCAAACCTTGGCCGACGAGAAAATCCAGTGGTTGGAGAGGTTCGATCAGCTTCCCGACGGGCCGCTCTTGCTGGTGGCCAACGAGCTGTTCGATGCTTTGCCCATCCGGCAGTTGGAGAAGAAGGCTGGGATTTGGCACGAGCGTCTGGTGGGGCTGGACCCGTCCGGCCGCTTTGCCTTTAAGCTGGGTGACGTGGTGGATGCACCATCCTTGGCTCCCCATGTCTTGTCCGCTCCAGACGGCTCTGTCGCCGAGATCGGCGAGGCGGGGCGTGATCTGGCCGCCGCCATCGGCCGCCGCCTGATGATTGGGGGCGGCGCGGCCTTGATCGTGGATTATGGATCGCCCGCCAGCGGGAGCGGAGACACCCTCCAAGCGGTGAAGGATCACGCCTATCACCCGGTCCTGGCCGATCCCGGCCAAGTGGACCTGACGGCCCATGTGGACTTCCAAGCCTTGGCCGAAGCGGCTGGCGCGACGGGGGCCAAGGTTCATGGCCCGGTCTCTCAGGGGCGCTGGCTGTTGCGTCTTGGCATCGAGGAGCGCACGGTCATGCTGATGCGCAATGCTTCCCCGGAACAAGCCGCTGATCTGGCGGGGCGTGCTCGGCGCTTGATCGATCCCGCCGAAATGGGCACCCTGTTCCAGGTGCTTGCGCTAGCTCATCCATTTCTGCCCATGCCGCCCGGCCTGGACCCTTAGGGACAATCCTCATGATCACCTTGTCCGCCCTGAATGATTTCACCCGTATTCGCCATGGGTTTTTCACCCGTGAGGGTGGGGTATCCCAAGGGGTGTACGCTTCACTCAATTGCGGCCCCGGCTCTAAGGATGATCCGGCGGCAGTGATGGAAAACCGCCGCCGCGCCATGGCTCTGATGGATCTTCCGCTAGAGGCTCTGGTGACCTTGTATCAGACCCATAGTTCCGATGTGGTGGTGGTGACCGAGCCTTGGCCCGCGGGACAGTCCCCCACCGCCGATGGCATGGTCACCAACCAGCCCGGCATCGCCCTGGGAATTCTGACCGCCGATTGCGCCCCGGTTCTGCTGGCCGACGGCAAGGCCGGAGTGGTCGCCGCCGCCCATGCCGGGTGGAAAGGCGCGCTGGGTGGCGTTCTTGATAATACCGTCAAGGCCATGGTCGAGTTGGGGGCTAAGAAGGACAATATCGTCGCTGCCATGGGGCCGTGTATCGGGCATCGTTCCTACGAGGTCGGGCCGGAGTTTCCTGCACCCTTTCTGGC
>JAYTWE010000269.1:0-3716 GCA_043744055.1 Magnetospirillum sp. | reverse complement strand
CGCCTTGGACCGCGTCAAAAAGTGCATCTTACGAATGGCGAAGTAGTGGAAGCGAAAGCACAGTTCCGGGGTGATATAGGCGTTGGGCGCTTGCTCGAAGGGAAGAACGATGTTCAGCCCGATGGACTTGCCGCCAACCTCCTGAGCTCCGCGATTGGCAGCCTCCATAATGCCGGGACCACCTCCGGTCTTCACCACGAAATCACAGGTGTGGTCATTGGAACAAGCGCCGGTAACGATCTGAGCAAAACGGCGGGCTTCGTCATAGTAACGGCTGTTGGCCAACATACGCCGCGCCACCGCCAACAGACGGGCGGCTTCGCGGTCATCAGGCGCCGCGCTTAGGGCGGTTTCAGCTGCCTCCAACTCGATCTTGGCCATGTCCGGCGAAGGAATGCGAGCCGAGCCAAAGACGGCGATGGTGGACTTAATACCGTATTGCTGTTGCAGCAGTTCCGGCTTCAACAGCTCCAACTGCAGCCGTATGGGCCGCAAATCCTGGCGCAACAGAAAATCAACATCCTCGAAGGCCAGCCGATAGGCGGGCGATTCCGTCTGAGCGGTTACGACCGCAGGCACCGCCAGCTTGGTCACTTCGCGTCGAGCGGTCGGAAAAGGGCCGCGTCGCGGGATTTTTGTCATAAGGGGGGACTGCTCCTCGGCCGATTGATCGTCATGATATCTCCGGCTAAAGTGTGGATCATGCATCCTTACCAGAGGGTAAAGGCGAAACCGGCTATTGGAAATCAACGCGCCCTTCGCTATAGGGAGGGCAGACTTTTCAGTGGAAGCCGCGTCATGACACATCAGCATCTCGGCGATTTTGGTGACTTCTCGCTCTCGGTGGTGGTTACCAGCCCCCCATGGTACGAAAACTGCTTCGTCGTGCTTCACAAGCCCAGCCAAGCTGTCGCCATTGTCGATCCCGGCGGCGATGCCGAGCGCATCTTGGACGCGGTCAAGGCCACCGGCGGCAAAGCCGAAGTGATCTTGTTGACTCACGGCCATCCCGATCATCTGGGGGCAGCCCACCAGCTTGAGACAGCGCTGAATATCTCCACTCGCGCCCATGCCGACGAAATTCCGGTCATCGCCGCCGCCAGCGATCTGAACCGCTCGTTCACCGGCCAGCCGCAAAAAGGCCCCGCCACGCTGGAGACCTTTACCGGAGAACCCATCGAGACCTTGGGCGGCGCTCCCATCCGGGTCATCCACACCCCCGGTCATACACCCGGTGGAATCTGCTTTGATTTCGGTGCATTCGTGCTGACCGGCGACACCTTGTTCAAGAACGGCGTCGGTCGCACCGATCTGCCGGGCGGCTCCGAACAAAGCCTGTGGGCCTCCATCAACCGATTGCTGGGTCTGGTGGAAGACAAAGTCATGCTGTTCAGCGGACATGGCCCGGAATGGAGCGTTCAGGACGCCCGGCGCTGGTGGAGAATGGTGGGTTAACTTCTCACCTTGTGGGCAGGCTGGCGCGGCTCGCTGGGAAGTGGCGCATCAGGGTGCCAACCGACCACGGCCATCATGACCGCGAACCCCACCACATAGGCCAAGGCCACATGCCAGCCATGGCGCAGCCACAGCCGTACCGACTTGGCCTCGGGATACATGTTGGACAGCGCCACTCCGGCCGATGATCCGAACCAGATCATGGAGCCGCCGAACCCGACCCCATAGGCCAGGAATCCCCAATCATAGCCGCCTTGCTTGATAGCCAAGGCCGTCAGCGGGATATTGTCGAATACCGCCGAGACAAATCCCAACCCCAGGGCCGATACGGCCGAAGCGGGGGGCAACTCCTCCACCGGCATCATGGAGGCGCACAAAACCAGTGACAGCAAGAACACTGTGCCCTTGGCGGTTTCGGGCAGTATTTCCCAATCCGGCCGACGCACCGCCATGGTCGCCCCCAGGGCCAGCCAGACAGCGGCACCGATGAAGGGGAACTGATTGGCCAGATGACCGAATTGAACATTGACCATGACATTGACCACGATGGCCGACGTCAAAATGGTCAGGACGATCCCCACCCGGCCCCAATCCACATGCGTATGAGCGTGGCTGGATTTCAAAATCGGAGAATAAGCCTGTTGCTGCTTGGCGGCGATAACTCCGACGATGAGCAGGGCCACCACGGCTCCCGCATAGGCCTCCATCACCGCCAGCGGCGACACGCCTGCGATCCACAACATGGTGGTGGTGGTGTCGCCCACCACCGAGCCCGATCCACCGGCATTGGAGGCCGCAACAATACCAGCCAGATAACCCATATGGACCTTGGCGCGGAACAACTGATGGGCCATGGCTCCGCCGATCAGAGCGGCGGCGATGTTGTCGAGAAAGCTGGAGAGAACAAAAACCATGACGAGGAGAACAAACCCGCCCTTCCAGTCATCAGGCAGATATTTGGGCAGCACGACCGGAACATGACTCTTCTCGAAATGCCGCGACAACAAGGCAAAGCCCATCAGCAGACAGAACAGATTGGTCAGGGTCACCCATTCATGGCTCAGATGCCCCAGAAATCCGGGAAGTCCGGTTCCGGTGGTAAAGCCGGTAACCACCATCTTGTAGCCAGCAATGACCACCAATCCGGTCAAGCCCACATGCAAGGTATGATTATGAAGCAGCGCGACGCCCAGCAAAGTGGCGGCGAACAAATAGAAATCAAGCGGAATGCCGAAAAGGCCAGGCATGAACGCACCCTGCATTTTATTATGATTCGGTTATGGCAGGGTCAATCATAACCTCAGGTCTTTGTCAGCCCCAACCCCCTTCTGTTTGCTGCGCTGCGGGATGAGTTACTATTTCAGCAAGTCACGAGCGGCGGTCATCATCTCGTCGGCAGTCTTAAAGACCGTAGCATTGGTTGAATAGGCCTTCTGAGTGATAATCATCCGAGTGAACTCGTCCTCGATACTCACATTGGAGGTCTCCACCGATGACCCCGACATGGACGCGCCACTGCCCTGATCAGTGATGGCTCCGATGCTGATATCACCCGCCCCCTCGGTGCGGCGGAACAAAGTGCCGGACGCACTCTCCAACTGATCGGCGGCGGTGAAGCTGGCGACCGGCACCTGAAACAAGGTTCGGGTGTGACCATTGGAGAAGCTGGCGACCAGTTCGCCTTTTTCATTAAAGCTGGCCGAATCCATGACGCCGCTGGCGTAACCGTTCTGAGTGGTGTTGTTGACACTCACTGCGGTTGAGGTATCGCCGGAGAATTGGGTCAACTTGGAAATATCCATGGAGATGGCGTTCATCCCTGCCGAGCCATCCGACCAGCCGATATCAAAACTGACCGTCTTGGGCGATATGATCGCTCCGGCTCCGTCGAAGGTGACGGGAATGGAGTAGGCCCCGGCCGTGGTCGTACCGTCACCTGTTCCGGTCAAGCCAGGGACCGTCGCCTCGGTGGAACCAGGCTTGATCCGCATATACCACTGACCGCTGGCGGAGTGCTCGAACGCCACATCCACCGAATGGGCGTTATAAGCCTCATCATAGACGGTAAGCGTGGTCGAGGTCTCACTCAATATGGGCGCCATGGCGGTCAGGTCAATGGTGGGGGTTGTGGTGCCGCCGGGCCAGTCGATCAGCAGACTCTGTTCTCCATCGGTAGGAGAGACCACCTTACCGTAAGAGTCCAAAGTAACGCTGACCGAGTTGGTCACGATACTGGCGTTGCCGTCGGGATCGCTGAAGGA
>JAYTWE010000268.1:0-1603 GCA_043744055.1 Magnetospirillum sp. | reverse complement strand
TCGGGTTTCGGTTCGTCTGAGCAAGAAGGTCCGTAACTTCAACCGCACCGTCGGCGCCATGTTGTCGGGCGAGATCGCCAAGCGGTTCGGTCATGCCGGTCTTCCTGGTGATACGATTCATGTGAAGCTGGAAGGCACCGCCGGTCAGAGCTTTGGCGCTTTCCTGGCGCGCGGCGTGTCGCTGGAATTGGAAGGCGAGGCTAACGATTACGTGGGTAAGGGAATCTCGGGCGGTCGGATCGTGATCTATCCGCCCAAGATTTCCAAGATCGTCGCCGAGGACAATATCATCATCGGCAACACCGTCCTTTACGGCGCTATCGAGGGAGAGTGCTATTTCCGCGGCGTCGCGGGGGAACGGTTCGCCGTTCGCAATTCCGGTGCTATCGCTGTGGTTGAAGGCGTCGGCGATCACGGTTGCGAATACATGACCGGCGGTGTCGTGCTGGTCATCGGAGCCACGGGACGCAACTTCGCCGCCGGTATGTCGGGCGGTATCGCCTATGTGTTGGACGAGGCGGGGGACTTCTCCAAGCGGTGCAACCTCTCCATGGTCGAGTTGGAGCCGGTGGCGGCCGAGGAAGACGCCAACGTCAAGCACGAGAACCAGGCCGGTGATCTGGAAAGCCATGGCATGGTCGAGCTCATGGGCGACATGACCCGTGATGACGCCTCTCGCATTCAGGCCTTGCTGCGCAATCATCAGCACTACACCGGCAGCAAACGCGCCCATGACATTTTGTTGAACTGGGAGTATTTCATGCCCAAATTCGTCAAGGTGATGCCGGTGGATTACCGTCGCGCCCTGCTCGAAATGCAACACAAGGCTCAAGCACCCAAAGCCATTGCCGGGGGAGGGCGCTGATATGGGAAAGCCGACCGGGTTCAAGGAATATGATCGTCAGACTCCCAGCTATGAAAAGCCGGAAGATCGCGTTCGTCACTATGGTGAATTCACCAGTCCGCTGTCCAATGACGAGCTGAAGCTTCAGGGCGCCCGCTGCATGGATTGCGGTATTCCGTTCTGTCACCAGGGATGTCCAGTCAACAATATTATTCCCGACTGGAATGATCTGGTGTACCGGAACCGGTGGCGCGAAGCCTTGGAGGTTCTCCACTCCACCAACAATTTCCCGGAATTCACCGGGCGTATCTGCCCGGCTCCGTGCGAGGCTTCGTGCACGCTGAACCTCACTGATGACGCGGTGGCCATCAAGACTATCGAGAACGCCATTGTCGAGCGCGGCTGGTCCGAGGGCTGGATCACTCCCGACACATCGCGGCCCAAGACCGGGAAAAAGGTCGCGGTTGTCGGCGGCGGTCCCGCCGGTATGGCAGCGGCCCAGCAATTGGCCCGTGCCGGTCATTCCGTGGTCCTGTTCGAGAAGAATGCCAAGGTCGGCGGTCTGCTGCGCTATGGCATTCCCGATTTCAAGCTGGATAAGTCGGTGATTGATCGCCGTATGGCGCAGATGGCGGCAGAGGGCGTCGAGTTACGCACCAAGGCCCATGTGGGGGTCGATGTTTCTCCCCAGGATCTGTTGGATGGCTTCGATGCGGTTGTCCTGACCGGTGGTTCGGAAAAGCCGCGTGATCTGCCAAT
>JAYTWE010000267.1:0-3916 GCA_043744055.1 Magnetospirillum sp. | reverse complement strand
GCAATATCGAGCCCGTCCATGAATATCAAAGACCATATCCGCGGCGTCCCCGACTTCCCCAAGCCGGGCATCCTGTTTTATGACATTTCCACCCTGCTGGCCCATCCCGACGCTTGGCAAGTGGCCATGGGCCGGATGGCCAGAGAGGTTCGCAAGTTCCAGCCCGACATTTTGGCCGGTATTGAATCCCGTGGCTTTCTGGTTGCGGCGCCGCTGGCGCTGAAGCTGGGTTGCGGCTTCGTCATGCTGCGCAAGAAGGGCAAGCTTCCTGGCAAGACCATCAGCCACGACTACGCCCTGGAATACGGCACCGATACGATCGAGATTCAGGAAAATGCCGTGGAACCCGGTCAACGTGTTGTCGTTCTGGACGATCTGCTGGCCACCGGCGGCACCCTGGCCGCCAGTATCGAGCTGCTGCGCAAGATCGGAGCCCATGTGACCGGCGCCGCCAGCATCATCGAGCTGAATTTCCTCCCCGGCCGCAAGCGGTTGCAGGAACTGGATGTTCCGTTCACCAGTCTGGCCTCCTACGACGAATAAGGTCAAAACAGATGGAGTTCGTGGCTGCGGCAGCCCTGATGGGGGCTTTGGCGGGTTCGGCGGCGACGCTGACCTGGACTCGCCGTCGCGGTCGAACTCCGTCGGCTCCTGGCGAGGCCGTGGCGGCTCAGCGCCACCTGATGGAGGCTCTGAGCAACGGCACCGATGGTGTGGCGCTCTATGATGCCAATTACCGTTTGATCTTGTGCAACGAACGCTATCGGTCCTTGCTGAAGATGGTCTCCGACGTGCTGCGGCCGGGCATGGATTTCGACGATCTGGTCCGCGCCTTTGCCCATGCCGAAGGGCTGGACGAAACATGGGTTCAACGGAAACTCGCCAATAAGGCCGTCACGGGAGTCGAAGAACAGTTCCGCGACGGCCATTGGGTCATGTCCAGCGCCCATCCCACCCATGACGGCGGTTGGCTGCGTATTCTTCGCGATATCACCATCCGCAAACAGGCCCAGATCTCCCTGGAAAACACCGTCGCCTGGCTGAAGGGTGTCATGAACACGGTGGTAGACGGCATCATCACCATCGACGAAACCGGATCGATCCTATCGTTCAACCCGGCGGCGGAACGCATCTTCGGCTATGTGGCCGAGGAAGTGGTAGGGCGCAACGTCAACATGCTGATGCCGGAACCCTTTCACGGCCATCATGACAGCTATCTCAAAAATTATCTGAAATCCGGGCTGCGTCGCATCATCGGATCGGGCCGCGAGGTTCAGGGACTCCGCCGTGACGGCACCACCTTCCCGTTGGACCTTGCCGTCTCTGAAATGCGCGACGGAGATATGCTGACCTTTATCGGCGTGGTGCGTGATATCACCCAGCGCAAACGGGTGGAAGGCGCCTTGATTCGGGGCGAATCCCGCTTCCGCTCCCAAGCCAGCCGCCTTCAATCCATCATCGACAATATGGCGCAAGGGATCGCGGTGTTCGACGGCGACGACACCTTGGTCGCACTGAATCAAGCCGCCTTGCGCATGCTTGGTCTACCCGAGGCCGAGATTAAACCGGGTGCCATCGACATCTCGCTATTTGTAACCCTGCTGGCCGCGACCGACTGCCCCCAGGGCCAAGACGCGGTGCGCATCACCAGCGATCTGGCAGAATGTATCCGCGAACGCCCGGAAGTGGTGTTCGAGCATAGCGGTGCCGATAGCGGCTTAGTTATGGAAGTCCGCTCCTCCTCCATGCCCGGCGGCGGGCTGATTCTCAGCTTCACCGACGTCACCGGGCGAAAACATACCGAACAGACCCTGCGTCAGGCCAAGGAAGAGGCCGAGCGCGGCAATCGCTCCAAGAACACCTTCCTGGCCAATATCAGCCACGAACTACGCACCCCGCTCAACGCCATCATCGGCTTTTCCGAGATGATGAAGCACGAGATATTCGGGCCGCTGGAGCCCGCCAATTATCGCTCCTATGTGGATGATATTCACGACAGCGGCATGCACCTCCTCGAACTCATCAACGATATCTTGGACATGTCCAAGGCCGAAGCGGGCATGACCGATTTGCAGGAATCACCGGTTGATGTCATGGACATCCTCCGCGCCTCGACGCGCATGATGGCGCGACGTGCCCAGAATGCAGGAATTACCATCATCGAAAACCTGCCGCCGCGTCTGCCACAGCTTCTGGCCGACGAACGGCGCATCCGCCAGATCATCTTGAACCTGCTGTCCAATGCGGTGAAATTCAGCGATGACGGCGGTAAGGTCGTCATTTCAGCCGAGGTGACAGATATGGGGGAATATGTAATCTCGGTGATGGATAACGGTATCGGCATGACCCAAGAAGACCTGATCCGCGTCATGGAACCTTTCGTTCAGGCTGATACAAGGCTATCTCGGAAATATGAAGGCAGCGGCCTGGGATTACCGCTGACCAAGGTCTTGGTGGAAGCCCATGACGGAACCCTGACCATGACCAGCGAATTGGGCCGCGGAACCATCGCGACCGTCACCTTCTCGGCGGCACGGGTGCTCGATACCAATCTGGCGGCAGCCGATATCTGATACACTCAGTTCACGTGAGCCCCCGAAAGAACAAAGGGCTCCGCCCTTTCACCCGCCTGGGACTGCTCGCAGCGCTCGTCCTTCGGACCGCCTAGCGGCGTCGTTTGCCTCGATGAGGCCGCACCAGTCCCGGGACCCCACTCCTAATATACCAGCGGGATCAAAGGGCCGAGGCCCTTTGCGAGTGTGGGCGGAGCCCACATTCTTTCCCGAGGAACTCTCCAGTTTTCAACCACGGAGCTCGGCGATATCAGCTGGCGGGATAACAACCCGCCATAAACAGCAGATCGCCATTGGCCTTAACCCAGGTCTGCTTGGGGGCAAGCTTTTTGGTCTCGGGATGAGTCCAAGTGTATTTGGCCCAACCACCACCCGCACCAGACTTACCCGCCTTAATCATCTCTTGGATGATCAGAACTCCGTTGGTGTCCTTGAGATCGGGCAGTTGCGGATTGTCGATCAGCTTGGGATTGATGGCATGAGCCTTGAAAATGCCATCCATGGCGGCGACGATGACGTAGAGTTCGCCATTGACCCAGTCCTTATTGCCCTTATCCATGAAATCGGCATAGGACTTCTCCTTACCGACCGCCTTGTAATGGGCGATGGCCTTGTCCACCAATGACTGGGCTGCGGGGCATTCATCGGCGGCACGGGCGGAAGCTGAACCCAGAACCAGGGAAACGGCAGCAAGGGTGGCTAGCTTTACGAATTTCCTCACGGTATTCCTCCTTGTTGTATTTAAGCCGATCTAAGGCGCGCAACCAAACCGTCCACCTGAGATTGCAGTCGACCGAACTCACCCACCAGGGTCTCGGTGGTGACATGAACCGAAGCGGCGGCATTGCCGACCTGATCGGCCACCCGGCGGACCTCCCCGATACCGGACGATACGGTACGAGTTCCATGCGCGGCTTGACTGACCGAAGATGAAATCTCTCCGGTTGCACGTCCCTGCTCGTCCACCGCCCCGGAAATAGCTTCCAACGCCTCATTGACTCGCCCGATTGTGGCGACGATGCCGTCGATGGCTTGAACCGCCTGATCGGTAGCCGCCTTCATGGCGGTAATTTCACTGGTGATTTCTTCGGTGGCCCTGGCCGTCTGACTGGCCAGGATCTTGACCTCGTTGGCCACCACGGCGAAACCTTTACCGGCGTCTCCCGCCCTGGCCGCCTCGATAGTGGCGTTGAGCGCCAATAGATTGGTCTGTGAAGCAATATCGTTGATGAGACCGACCACAACGCCGATCTTACCCGAAGCCACCGTCAGGGTCTTCACGGTCTCATCGGTACGAGCCGCCTCTGCCACCGCCTCGCCCGCTACCCGTGACGATTCGGCGA
>JAYTWE010000266.1:0-14487 GCA_043744055.1 Magnetospirillum sp. | reverse complement strand
TATCTCCACCACTACCGGCGCTGATTGTATCGCTCCCACTGCCACCTGAAATGGCGGTGACCAGCGAATCGGCGGTGGTGTCGATGACCAACGCCCCGCCAGCGGTAGAGCCGTCAATCTTGGTGATTCCACTGGCAACCGCCCCCGTGCCCAAGGCGATGGTCGCCGATCCGGTCACGGATAGGGTCTCGATCCCCGTCACGTGAGCGAGAATACTGTCACCGACGGTTCCGCCGGAGACTTCCAGCACATCACTACTGCCGCCACCGACAACGGTGTCACTGCCCGCCAATCCCCCATGAAGACGGAACACGGTATCATTGAAGCCGCCAAGCAGCGTGTCGTTACCGCCAGTTCCCGCATCAATCACATTGATACCGTAGCTGGTCTTAATGACGTCATCACCCGAACCACCGGTTACGGTGGTGAGATTGTTGGCATAGGCCAGGGACAGGGTCTTGCCATCGGCGAAGGATAAGGACTCGACGCCACTCAGACTTAGACTGGCCGTCGCGAAGGCACCGGCAAAGCTCAGATTGAGGTTGCCGGAGGTGCCGCTGAGAGACGCATCTGCCTCATTGCCCAGCACCACCGCCGCATCATTAAGGCTGCTGCCGCCGACAAAATTATCAAAGCCGCTGCCCGCCTTGAAGGTCACGGCCGCCGTATCGGCGGCGGCATTCAGCGACACATAGCCGGTGGTCGCCGAGGCGTCGATGGTCGCGATGCCGGAACTCGCCGCAACACTCCCCATGCTCAAGTACAAGGGGTTAGAGCCGGACAGACTCATCGTCTCGATGCCGTTGAAATGGCCGAAATCGAAATCGGTCAGGGTGCCGGAGCCCGACACCCGCAACTCGTCGGTTCCTGCCCCGCCGATCACCGTATTCATCGTAATCAGATCGGCCGCCGAGACCTTAATGACGTCATTGCCGCCGCCAGCATCGACAGCGACGATGCCATATCCAATGTCCAAAATATCGGCGGTGCTGGAGCCGGTCAGGGTCAAAACCGTGGAAACCGTGGGAACCATGAAGTGCTTGGACAGGATTCCTGCCCCGTTCCCATCGAGGTCCTCCCAGCTGACCACGACACTGCCATCCGCCAAGGTAGCGACGGAGGGGATGTTATTTCCTCCCCCATAGGGACCGGTGGAGATCTGGACCACGCCGCCAACCTTGCCCCCGGCGGCATTGAAGCGCTGGCCGAGGACATCGTGGCGGGTCATCGTCGTGTCATCGTCCCACACCGCCAGGAAGCCGCCATCGGGGAGCGCGGTAACCGCAGGCCACGCCTGATAGTTGGCGTTGTCGGTATTGACCTGGAACTCTCCGCCTTGCACGACGCCAGCGGCGTTAAACCTCTGACCATAAACACCGTAATTATTTTCGCCATTTTGTTGGTAGCTGTGCCACAGAACAACAAAGCCGCCATCAGCCAGGGCTGTCGCCGCAGCACCGGATTGATCGCTGGTGACGTAGGTGTTGACCTGAAACACCCCCTGCAAGACGCCAGCCGAATTGATGCGCTGGCCGAACACGCCGAGATTGCCATCCCCACCCGCTTCCTGGCCAGCGGCCTGCCAGATGACCACCACGTCACCACTGGGCAGACTGCAGATACTATCGACCGGATCGCTGGAAATATTGGAAGAAATCTGGATTTCCCCACCCACCTTGGTCCCGTTGGCGGCAAAGCGCTGACCGAAGGTGTAGTGATTCCCGAGGGCCGTATTGCCCGAATGGTCGCTCTGCCATGCCGCGAAAAAGCCGCCATCCGCCGTCGCCGTCACCATCGGCCAAGCCTGGAACCCGGCGGTGGTGGTGTTAACCAGGAACTCTCCGCCTTGCACGGCGCCATTGGCGTCGAAACGCTGGCCATAGACGCCCCAGTCGCTGCCATCCTGGCCGTTGCTGTGCCACAAGATGACGAAGCCGCCGCCGGTCAGGCCGGTGATCTGCTGTCCCCATTGTTCGGACGCAGTGGTGGCGTTAACCCGGAACTCCGTCCCCATCGGCGCTCCAGCCCCATTGTAGCGTTGGGCGTAGACCCCCCAGCTGTCACCGTCTTGCCCAGCGCTCTGCCAGGTCACCACGTAGCCGTCCCCGGTCAGGGCCGCAATGCTCGGAGCACCTTGACCGTCGGCGGTATAGGAGTTGACCGAGGCCTGACCTCCAAGCAGGGTCAGTGACTGGCCGCCCATGGGCACATTACCCACTGTCAGCGTGCCGTCAGAGAACTGCAGGGTTTCCACATTGGTCAGGTAATCGGTGCCATCGTCACCACCATTGCTAGCATTGGTGTCTTGCACCGAAATCGTGCCATTGGTGGCGCTGATCTTGTAATCGGCCTTGGCCCCATGGAACACCGCCTTGTCGGTCCCCGCTCCACCGTCGATAGTGTTGTTGCCGGTGCCGCCGATGAAGGTATCGGCACCGCTGCCGCCCTTGGCGTAGACGAATGCCCCAGTCGAGCCCAGGTCCACCGTCACTCCGGCACTGGACGTGCTGGCATCCACCCTCATGATGCCCGCCGCACTCGCCGCATTGCCCAGGGTCAGCGTCGCCGCACCGGTCAGGCTCAGGGTCCCAATATTGGTAACATGGGTGAAGGCGGAATCCCCCACCACGCCGCCATCCAACACCATGGTATCCATCATGCCCGTCCCGCCAGCCACCGTGTCGGTGGCGTCCAAGCCAGCATGCAGATTAAAGGTGTGGTTGCCAGAACTGGTGACGATCAGCGTGTCGTTACCGCCAGTTCCCGCATCAAGCACATCGATACCATAGCCTGCCCTGATCACGTCGTTGCCAGAGCCGCCCATTACGGTTTGCAAGCCGCCCTTATAGTCCAGCGACAAGGTCTTACCGTCGGCGAAGGACAAGGACTCGACGCCACTCAGGCTTAAGCCGGCCGCCGCGAAGGCACCGGTAAAGTTCAGATTGAGGTTGCCGGAGGTGCCGCTGAAAGACGCATCAGCCTCATTGCCCAGCACCACCGCCACATCATTAAGGCTGCTGCCGCCGACGAAATTATCAAAGCCGCTGCCCGCCTTGAAGGTCATGGCCGCCGTATCGGCGGCGGCATTCACCGACACATAGCCGGTGGTCGCCGAAGCATCCACAACGGTAATCCCGCTGGCAATGGCCGAGCTGCCCAAGGTCAGCGAAGCGGTCGACATGCCGGTAGCCAGCTTGACCTGCTGGACTCCGCTGACATGGCTGAAATCTCCATCGGACGAGAAGACCGAGCTTCCGGTCAGGGAAATGGTGTTCTGGCCCGAACCGCCGACAATGGTGTCCTGGCTATTGAAATTCACCCCAGCAAGCTCGAAGACGTGATTACCGGTGCTCGCCTGGACGAAATCAGAG
The DNA here is from genome assembly GCA_043744055.1 of Magnetospirillum sp. Taxonomy (GTDB): domain Bacteria; phylum Pseudomonadota; class Alphaproteobacteria; order Rhodospirillales; family Magnetospirillaceae; genus Phaeospirillum. Next base: position 11,116 of record JAYTWE010000266.1, on the reverse strand, counting down.
CCGGAATCCAACTGGATCAGGCTGGTGCTCGCACCCACCACCAGATGATCATTGCCTGAACTGCCGATGACGGTGGCTCCGCTGTTGCGCACCGATACCGTACCGTCATTGAACTGAATGTCTTGCGACACACCGCTCATCACATCGGTACCGGATGCCCCGGCAATGGTCGAGGCGGCCCCGCTGACCGTGATCGTGGAGGAGGCCGTCGTCCCTTGCTCCACCAAAGTATTGAGACCAGTCCCACCGACCAAGGTGTCGGCCCCAATCCCGCCGCGCAAGGTGATGGCCGAGCTGCGGGTATGAGCGTCCAGGGTGACGCCCCCGGTGAAATCCTGAGCATTCAGGGTGGACAGACCGGCATTGCCCGAATTGGTGCCGAATGTCACCGAAGCCGCAGTAACGCTCCCATTGCCATAAAGCGACAGGGACTGCACGGCGGAAACATGATTGAAGGTCGAGTCAGAGACCGAACCACCGGAAAAATCGCTGAAGCTTAGTGAATTGATCCCGGCCCCGCCGATCACCGTGCTGTTGCCAGCCGGATCAATGCGGAATTGAGTATTGCCCAGGCCACCGATCAGGGTGTCATTGCCCAGACCGCCGTCCAAGGTGAAGCTTCCGATATCGCCGCCCTGGATGACATCGTCAAACGCGGAACCGCGCACTGAAGAGATGCCCGACAAAGTATCCGTCCCGCCAGAACCGTTCCGCACTGTGCCAGACGCCACACTCGTGGTTCCAACGGTAAGCGCCAGACTGGACAGATTGGCCATGATGCCCGAGGCCGAATGGGAATAGCTGGCACTGATATTGGCCGCTACGCCCACAAGGGTGTTGTTTCCGCCACGGCCTTCCAAGGTCATATTGGCCATATCGCCGGTCAGGGTGTCGCCATAGGCTGACCCGACCAAGTGATTGATATTGCTCATGGTGGTGGTGTGACCACCAAAATTGGCGACGGCGGAAGTGGCGGTGACCGCCGAGTTGGCGAAAGCGAAGTTCACCTCGCCGCCGACAATGCCGCCGCCGTTTCGCGCGGTGGCGTCACCGATCACCATCTGATTGGCGTTGGCGATAAAGAAGGTATCCTCGCCGCCGCCGCTGATCATAGTGGTTACGGCAGCGTTGGATGCGAACAGATCCGCACCAGCTCCGCCCGTCAGAGTGGGTGATGCGTCACTGCCGCTCAGCGAGGCATAAGCTCCCAGCGTCGCCGTATGCCCATTGCCGGTGCTATCGGCTGTGGTGGCGCCGCTGCCTTCGCTGAACTTCCAATCGGCCACCAGGCCCGAGGAATTGGTCGGGGGCGAAGTCGATGTGTTGGCCGCGACCTCGGCCCCGGTCAGGGCCTTGTTCCACAGCCGGACCTCATCCATCTGACCTGCAAAGGTATTATAAGCCGAGGCGGTCTGCTGGCCGATATGAAGCGGGTCGCTATTGTTGTTGATGACAGCGGAATTAACGACGCCCGCCGCAGCTCCATTGATATAGAAGCTCGTGGTCCCGGCGTTCTGATCGACCACCACCGCGATATGGGTCCAAGTACTGGCGGTGACGGTACCGGTGGATTTGATAGTGCTCCCCTGACTGCCGTTAACCCAATACTCGATTTGCCCGCCATTCAGGCCGATGGCATAGCCATACTCGCCCTTCATCAGGATCTGATTGTTCGCGGTCGAGGTGGGGTTGATCCAGGCCTCAATGGTCAGTGCCGATCCCATGTTGAGATCCGTCGAATGGGCCACGGAAATCTTCTGTGATCCATCAGTGCCAAAGAAATTGGCCACGCCGCCATGGGAGATACCGCCACTGCCAGCAACCTGCCCGACAATATGGGTGATGGGATTGTTCCCGTTGCCCGTCGTCAGAGTGCTGACGCCATTGCCAGTCCCGGCGAACTGATCCTTGATGACCAAAGTACCGCCGCCCGCCGAATCGTTCAGCAGAAACTCGACATTATTGCCCACTTGTCGGGCGCCCATCAGGCCGGATTGCGGAACCTCCGACACATCCAGAATATGATTATTACCGCTCTCCACCAGGGTCAGGGTGCCCGAGAGATGTTCGGGCAGGACCACATTCCCCGCACCGCCCAGTAAAGTCATGTCGAGCCCGGCCGCGCCAGCACCGTCAATGGTCAGATTCCCCGTCACCGCCGAGGCGTCGATGGTTCCGACCCCCGACAAGACCGACTGGCTGCCCAGCGATATGGTCTCATTGGTGGCAGCCGGAAGAACAACCGTCTCGAAACCGCTGGTGTGGTTAAAGATGGAATCCGACACCAGAGTCGAAGCCGAGGTCAAAGTCAGAGTATCGGCACCCGAACCGCCGATCACGGTATTCAGCGCCGCCAGATCGGTGGCGGACAGGGTCAATACGTTATTGCCGTCGCCAAGATCGACGCCCTTGAACCCCGATCCGAGGTGGAGCGAATCATAGCCAACCCCGCCGGTCAGAGTCTGCGCCCCGACCGTACCGGAAACTGCCAGAGCACTGCCGACGAACTGCAAGGTGGAGATGCCGACCAGCGTGTCGATTCCATCCTCCCCGCTGGACACCGTGATGGTGCCGCCCGCATTGGTCGAGACGGTGTAATGGGATTCCGGTGCGGAGAAAACGACGGTGTCGGACCCGCCATTGCCCACGATGTGGTCGTTGCCCGTGCTGCTGTAGAAGGTGTCGTTGGCAACGGTGCCGGTGCTGGGCGCGGTGACATTGACCGCGACCGTCAAGGGGTTGGATATGCCCCCGGCGCTATCTTGCGCCACAACCTCGAAGCTGACGCTCAACGAGGCGCCGATCCGAAGCGTCGCCGCGGGCATGCCGGGAGTAAAGGTGTAAACACCCGTGGCGGGATTGATGCTGATGGTTCCTTCACCACCGGACGTCGGCATGCTGGTGAACGAGGAGTAACCGTTCCACAGGTAATAACTGATGGTATCGGCCGACAGCACGTCCACATCATGACCGCTGACCGTGCCGGTGCCGCCGGACAGATTGGTGGCGGAAACCGCGCTGGCGCTGTCGAGAACCGGGACATGATTGGTGTGGCTGGTGGCGACGGCCATGGTGGTGCTGGCCGTCTTCGTCCCGCCGGTCCCGAAATGGCCCAGATCATTCATGCCGATGGTCAGATTGTCGCTGCCATACCAGCCGCTGTCATTTTGATACTGAAGGCCAGTCAAGGCGGAATTCAGGTCTGCCAGATTGCCGGTCAAGGTCAGGCCATGAGCCGTGCTGGAGACCGTCAGACCGGTGGTTCCGGTCAGGGTCAGGCTGCCATGGCCGGTGGTCAGAGTCAGCCGTTCCTGATCCGTCGACAGGGCGTCGGAATCACTGACCGTGATGCCCGCCAGGGAAATGGAGGCATCCTCGGAACCGCTGAAGCTGCTGATCGTGCCGCTGGTAATCACCGGAGCCACGTTGGGATGCAAGACATCCACATGCAGGGTCGAGGTGGCGATCTGAGTGCTGGCGTGATCGGTAGAGGTGGCGGTAATGCTCAGATCCACCGGGCCGTAATATCCGGCAGCCGGTGTCATGGTCAGACCAGACGCTTCGGCCGCCGTCAGGGTCAATGTGCCCGTGGCCAGGGTGCCGTGATTGAAGGTGGCCCCCGCTGGCATGCCGGTGATGGTGACGACAACGCTGTCCGAAGTATCGGCATCCGCCACCGCTAGCGACAGAGCAATGGTGGTGTCTTGATTCCCCGACGCCGCCGAAGCGGTAATGGTCGGCAAAGTTGCGGCGGCGGCCACGCTGATATTGACGGGTAAGGAGGTGGACTGGGTAGCGGCACCATCAGTGGCGATGGCTTCGACCGTCAGGTTGATCGCACCGTTGAAATAGTGAGCAGTATGCAGCGACAGCCCGGACAGCTGGGCCGGGGTCAAGGTGTAATAGGTGCCGTCGCCCGACAGCGTCCCCGCCGACAGGGTTGCTCCGGCGGGCAGGCCGGATACTTTGATGCTCACCGTATCGGAGGTATCGGCATCGGTCGCGGTGATGGTCAGGGGAATCGTGGTCCCGCTGGCGCTTTCTGCCGGACTGGCTGCCGCCGTGGCAGTCAGCGTCGGGGCGGTTGCATGCGAAGCGACGTTAAAGCCCACCGTCTGAGTGGTGGTTTTGGTATCGGTGCCGTCAGAAGAGGTCGCCACCACATTCAAGCTGACCGCACCGTTGAAATAGGTCGGCGTGTGAACACTAAGCCCCTTACCCATATCGGCCGAGGTCAGGGTATAGGTGCCATTGGTGGACAGCAGACTGGTGGTGCCCGCCGTCAGGGTCGCACCGCTGGGCAGACCGGAAATCTTGATGGACCCCAGAGTATCGCTGGTATCGGCGTCAGAGATGGTCAGCGGCAGAACGAAGGACGTCGCCCCCTCGGTGGCTCCCGTCACACTGCCCAAGGCGATGACCGGCGCCGTCGCCACGGGAGTCAGCCCCACATGCAGAGTGTTCGATCCCTGCTTGCTGATGCCGTGATCCGTCGAAGTGGCGGTGATGGTCAGGTCGATACCGGCGGTGGAGTACCGGACCGGAGTCAGGGTCAGGCCGCTCAACTGCGCCTGGGATAGGGTCCAGGTGCTTCCCGACAGCGTCCCCGCCGATAGCGAGGCCCCTGACGGCACGCCGGTGATGGTAATGGACGATACCGTATCGCTGGTATCGGCATTGGCAACCGAGATGGACAGCGGAATCGTGGTGGCGGTGGTGGTGTATTCCAGCCCGGTGGCGCTGACCGTGGTCACGGTCGGGGCGGTGGCCACCGGCTGAACCGTGATCTTGGCGGTGACGATATTGGAATAGAGCAAGCCGTCCGAAGCCTGCCAATTGAAGGTGAAATCGCCGTTGTGATAGAGCACCGGCTTGTAGGTCAGGTTGCCCAGATTGGCGAGTGTGATTTCCTGACCGGCGGTGACGGCGGTTCCACTCAACAGCAACGAGCCTTCACTGGGCAACGCGGTGATCTTGATCTTGACCAGGCTGTCGCCTTGATTGAGATCGGTAAAGACGTTGGTGAAGCTGGACGCGGTAAAGGTGGTGACTTGCGAGCCCGACGTATTCTCCAGCCCCACGACCGTAAGCGCCGTGATGGTCGGCGCCACATTGAAGTGATTGACCGTCACCGTGATGGTCCCTGTCGCGGTGGTGACGCGGGTCTGAACCACATTGGCGGCATCGGTCTGCGCCACGGACAAGGTGGCGGTATCGGTCACCGTATAGGTGATGGTCTCGGTGCCGTAGAAATACTTGTCCGGGGTATAGGTGATGGTGTTGTCAGCATTGATGACCACTTTGCCATGGGCGGCGGTGCCCACAGCGGTCAGCTTCACCGTCTCGGCCGTAATATTGCCCGCGACCCCGAAGGCGCTACCATCAAAATGCTTGTCATTGGCCAAAACATTGACCGTCACCGTATTGACGGTACTGCCGGTGCTTTCGCTGACCGAGGCGGTGTCGTTGGTCGCCACCACCGCCGCATTAGCCACGGCGGTCTGAACAGCGGTGGCATTGGTGGCCTTGATGGCCTGTTCCACCTGGGACTTGAACTGGGTGAAGGCGCTTTCGATAGCGGCCACATTGTTCTTCGCGGCCAAAGCCGCCTGGGCCCCAGCCTTGGCGATGGCCGTCTGCTTGGTCAGTTCGGTGGTCTGGTCGTTGGTGGCTGTCGCCTCACCCTGTGCCGCAGTCACATCCGTGCCCGAGACGGTTGCAGTCCCCTTGGCCGACAGCCCCCCCACATCGGCAACATTCTTGTCGATGGCGGCATCGGCGCTGAATGCATCCTTGGCCAAACCCGCCAAAACCGCATCGTAACCGGCCTGATCCAGGGTTTGAGTGACACCCGCCGAATTGACAATGCTAGAGGCATGGGCAAGCCCCACCGTCCCGCTGCCGTCGAGGGTGATCGTACCGGCCGAGGTCCTGATATGGGAAATATCGCCCGACGCGGCGACGGCCGCGGTGGCCTTGGCCGCCGACGAGGTTTCCAGCGCCAGGGCCTTGACGATCAGCCCCGCGGGAACGGAAGCGTCGGCGGATGAGTGAGCGGAAATCCAAGACTGGATACCGGCGACGGCATTGATATAAGTCGTTCCTGTGGGATTTCCCACATTGGTGATCGCCGTGGAGATCAGGCTGGACAGAGCCGCCGTATCGGTGGCGGGATGGCTGGTGATCCAGGTCTGCATCTCGGTGACCTTGGTCCCCAGATGAGACTGCACATAGGTATTGTCGGTTCCGGCATTGGACGCCTGGGCCAGAGCATCGGTCTTGGAAACCTCGGATGCGGCGGCCTGGGAGACAATCGCCCCTTCATAGGAATCGATGGCGGCAACCTGGGCGGCGGCCAGACCGGCGGTGACGGCGGTCACGGCCGCTCCGGCCTTGGCATCGGCGGCATCGGCGGCAGCCAGGGCCGCAACGGCCTCGGTGTCGGAGACCAGGGCGGCGGCGGCGGATGCGGCGGCGGCGTTCTTATAGGTCTCGGCAGCGGACCCGCTGGCCTGACCGCTGGCAGCGGTGGCGGCACTGGCGGAAGCCCCCTGGGCACTGCCGAGCGCCGTATCCGCCAAGCCCTTAGCTGTTGATGCGGCAACGGCGGCATTATGGGCCAGAGTGGCATGGGACTGAGCCCCGGTCACATCAAGAGCCAGCGCGGCAGTGGAGGCCAAGGCCGCTTCCGACTTGGCAATGGCCGCCTGAGCGACAGCAATGGCATCCTGGGCCGCAGCGGTCGCGGCGAAACCGGCGGCTTGAACCGCATAGCCCTTCACCGTGGTCGCTACGGTCAAGATAGCGGCGGCAGCCTGAGCAGTGGTCAACTGGGTGGCGACGACGCCGGTCGTGCCGTCGGCATTGGCGTCAACCACGACACGGGCGGCGGCAATCAGCGCCTTGTACTGAGCCACCAGATTGGCGGCGGTGGTAGCGTCCTGCGCCGCCTTGATGGCGTCGGACGCGGTGGTGGCGGCCAGAGCCGCCGCCTTGGCGGTGGTGACAATGGCCAACTGGCCTTCCACATCCAAAGTGGTTCCGGTCTTGTCGTAGGCATCGGTAGCTTTGGTCTTAGCCGCCTGGATCAGACCATCGGCCTGAACCGCCAGCTTATAAGCGGCCTCGATCTGAGCCCGGGTCTGGGCATCGGCCGAGGCGGCAGCGGTCTGGTTGGTGACCCAAGTGGTGTAAAGCGCCGTCAGCGAGGCCAGCTTGTTCAGCTCGGACCCGTTGGTCCCGGCGGCACCGATGGCGGTGGTGATGGCGTCCCGGTCGATCAGGGCCAAACCACGATCCGCCGTGGCAGTGGTGAAGGCCGTCGACGCATCGGTAACCGCCTGGAGCATCACCAGCTTGTTGACGGCAGTGCTCACGGCGGTGGAAGCGGTCGATACATCTCCACCGATCAGACTCTGCAGATTCGCCACATCGGCGACCTTGGCGGCAGCAAGGGCAGCCTGAGTCTGAGCGGTAACGGCGAAGGTGGCCCCTTCCTTGGATGCCAGGGCGGCGGCGGCGGCGGCGTTCTGGGCCGTGGTCACATCACTGGTGCCCTGGGCGGTCAGATTGGCGTTCGCTGCCGTGGTTGACCGTGCATCGGCGGCGGTCTTGGCGGTATCGGCGGCGCTGACCGCCGCTGTCGCATCGGTGTAATCTTGTCCCGCCTGGGTGGTCCGGGCGGCCAAGCCCGCTTGTACGCTGACCACATTGGCCTGGGCGCTGGCGATGGCTCCCAGCACCTGTCCCCAGCTGCTGGTGATGGCGCTGCCGGTCTGGGCGGCGGTCACGGCGGCGCCAAAGCGCGAATCGATCACGAACGCGGCCAGAGTATCGGTGAATTCACTTCCAACATGGGCCGCGTTGTAATGAGCCAGTACCGCCTGAGCATTGGTCTGGGCGGAACCACTGGCCACCAACCCGGATAAGGTGGTGCTGAAGGAAGAAAGCTTCGACGTGGCGGCGGAGGATGCGGCAAGGAACTGAACCCGCACATCGGCAATGCCGCTACCGTCATCGCCCGACACATTGTTGATCAGCGCAGCACTTTTTCCAGCATTGGTCCAGCTGAGCTCGGCAGCGGCATCGGCCAGCACGGCCTTACTGGCGGCGGCGGCGGCGGCGGCCTGGGCTAGGTCCACGGTGCCAGCGTCCTGAGCATCCTGCTGGGTTTTGATAGCCTGAACCTCGGACAGAGCCTTATCGGCAGAGACCCGATAGGCGCTGGCGAGATCAGCCTGATGGCTCACTTCGTCCTTGAAGGCGACGACCTTGTTGTAATCGGCCAAAGCCTGGGCCTTGGCCTGAGCCCAGGCGGTCTGAGCCTCGGACAAGGCACTGCCGATGCCGGGAACCGAGGCATTGGCCCAAACCAAAGCCTTATCGGCGGCGATCAGGGCGGCGCTAAGCTGAGCCAAGGCGGCGGTCGCGGCGGCATCGGCGGTATGGGCCAACCCGGCCGCAGTGATCGCACTCGCCACATCATCGGCGATATCGGCGGAAGACGTTCCATTATGAGCCGCGTAATGGACATTGGCGTCCGTCACCTCGGCAGCCACATCCCCGGCCTTGGTCAGGGCGGTGGCGGCGCTGGTGGTCGCTGTGGCCAAGGCAGCCTGGACCGTGGCGAAAGCATCGGCCAACAAGGTGGCCGCTTGCTTCTCGGCAGTGGCCTCGCCCAGGATTTCCGTGGTCTCGGCCCCGGCTTCGGTGGCGGCGGCGGTGGCCAGCGAAGATTGCGCGGCGGTATAGGCGGTGGCGGCGGCATCGGCCTGGGACTGCAAGGTCGCGGCACGGGCAATGGCGGCGGTATAAGCGGCATCGGCCTGAACCGAGGCGGTGTTGGCGTTGTCGTAAGCGTTATAGGCCCCGTCATAACCGTCATGCCAGGCGCCATGAACCAGATCGCTATCGGCGGCGGCGGTCCATTTGGTGCTGACGGCGGTATGGATGGCGGTGTCGGTGGCGCTGTTGCTCAGCGAGGTTCCGGCATAGGCATTGACCGCTACAACCAGATCGGCGGTCGAGGTGGAAGCCGGAGTCTGACCGACCGAAGCTAGGAACTTAGACAAAGCGGTATGCAGCGAATCCTGCTGCGACACCAAGGCCGCATTGGCCGCCGCCTTGGCGATGGACGGAGCATTGGTGTCGGACTGGGCACTGGCGGCGGCGGCGGCGGCATCGTCATTGGCGGTCTTGGCGCTGCCCCAGGCGGTATTGGCGGTGGTCAGAGCTGTCTGCGACGCCACCCGGTCGGTAATCAAAGTGCCCGCCCGCCAAGAATCGGCGGCAGTCTCCAGATTCGCCGCCGTAGCAGCGATGGCGGCGGCATTGGCGCTGGCGGTCTTAGCGCTTTTCAGCGCGGCGGCGGCGGCGGCGATATCGGCGGCGGCGGACTGGAACCCCTGCCCGGCGGCGGCGGCGGCGTCGAAATCCACCTGAACGCTGTTGGCATAGCTCTTGGCCAGGGCTGCATCGGCGGCGATTTTCGCCAGATTACCCGCCCAGTAATCCAGATAGGTCTGGATCTCGGCGGTCACCGCATTGGTGACGGTAACGCTGGTCTGGGCCGTGCCTGTGATCTTGTAGACCTTATTGGTGACATCCAAACCGGTGGTGGTGCCCGAATCATAGGTCAGCAGAGCGGTGTCGCCCAGCTTGGCGCCCGCATCGGCGACATAAGAACTGGCCGTGGTATGGGCCTGAGCCTCTGCCTGCGCCCGCGCTGCGGCCTTGGCGGTGATGGAGGCCTGGGCGGCGGCGGCGGCATCCGAGGCGGCGGCTTGCGCGGCGGCCTGGGCGGCGGCGGCGCTAACCAGGGAATCATGCTTGGCGGCGGCGGCGGTGGCCACGTACTGGGCCTGATCGGACAGATTGCCCGCCTTCTCCGCATCTTTCTTCAGCGTCGCCACATAGGTCTGAACCGAAGACAGGGTCTTGGTAATGTCCTGGGACTGAGCCGTCACCGCATCGCCCAGGCTGGTGGCGTTATCGGCGGCGGTCTGGGCCGCCGCCAGCTGAATCAAGCCGTCGGCCAGCTTGGCCTCGGCGGTGGTCTTGGCCGCCAGAGCGGTGGCAGCGGCGGTGGCCACGGCAGCGTCCGAGCTGCTGGCCAAGCTCATATTCCCCAACGCCGCCTTGGCATTGGTCAACTGAGTATTCGCAGCGGCGGCGGCGGTATCGGCCAGACCGGTATCGGTGGTGATAGCGGCCAAAGCCGCGTCGGCATAGACCTTGGCCGCCGCAACCGCAGCCACATTGGCGGCATTGGCCTCGGTCAAGGCGGTGGCGGCTTGAACCTTCGCCATATAAGCCGCCGAAGACGCATCCAGCGGTGTGCCCGCCAGCACAGCGTTCAAATTACCGCTGGCCACAGTGCCATTGGCATTGAACACCACCGTACCGGCGCTGGTCTTTAAATGCTGGGCATCACCCGCCAGGGCCAAGGCAGCCGCCGGCGTGCCCGCCGCCTGGGCTTGGGCATTGAAACCCGAGGCCTGGGCGGCCAGGGAATCAGCCGCCAGCTTGGCAGTCTGCGATGCCAGATAATGGCTGTGGGTGCTGGCGTCGGACGCGCCATACAACGTATTGGCGTTGGTCGCCTCGGTAAAAGCGCTAGCAGCACTCTGATCAGCCGAAGCCGCCTGAGCCGAAGCGTTGGCCGCTTGCTGCTTGGCCGAAGCCAAGGCCACCGAATTGGTCGAGACATTGGCCGCATCCACCGTGCCCTGAGGCGCCGGATCGGTCAAAATCACCAGCTCACGGGCCGATTGCACCGACAAGAACGCCTGATGGGCGGCAGTGGCGGATTTCTGCGCCGCCGCCAGAGCGGCATCCATGGAGCTGGTATAGACGTTCCAGGTCTGGGCCTCGGCAATGGCGTTTTGCGCCGCCGTCAATTGGGCCGCAGCCGCCTGATCCGCAGTATTGGCGGCGGTATAGGCAGCCTGAGCCTGATTGATATAATTGGTGTAGCTGGCTTGCTTGTTGGATGGGTCGGTCAGCGCCGCGCCGGTCAGGCTGGGATTGATAAACGAATAATTGTGGTCATTGGTATAGGCCGCATAGGCCGCATCGGCGGCGGCCTTGGCGCTGACAGCGGCGGCGGCGGCATTGG
>JAYTWE010000265.1:0-2245 GCA_043744055.1 Magnetospirillum sp. | reverse complement strand
GCCGAGGGGAGGGGGAAGTACGGAATGTCAACGCCTTCAACGGGCTAGCCGCTCCGCTCTGTGGGGCGGGTTCTTATTAATCGAGGTTTTGCCGTGATTCCTTGTTCCGATTCCCGTCTTGCCGCCCAGATCGCCTTCATCATCGAAATCGACAAGCTGAAGACCATCTTGCGTCAGACTCTGCTGGTGGATTCGTCGCGGCGCGAGAATGATGCCGAGCATTCGTGGCATATTGCGACCATGGCCTTTCTCCTGGCGGAATACGCCGATGATGGGGTAGAGCCGGGGCGGGTGGCCAAGATGCTGTTGATCCATGACGTGGTGGAGATTGACGCCGGAGACACCTTTATCCATGACGAAGCCGGGCATGGCGATAAGGATGCCCGCGAGCAGGCGGCCGCCGAGCGGCTCTACGGTATATTGCCCGCAGATCAGGCGGCCGAGTATCACGGTCTATGGCGCGAGTTCGAGGAACGCCTGACGGCGGATGCCCGCTTCGCCCATTCCTTGGATCGCTTGCAGCCGCTGCTCCACAATTTCGAGACCCAAGGCGGCACCTGGAAATCCAATCGGGTGACCGTCCATATGGTGGAGCGTCTGCTTCCCCGGATCGAAGGCGGCTCGACGCGCCTGGCCGATTACGCCCGCGCTTTGATCGCCGAAGCCGTGGCGCGGGGCTACCTGGCGCCGGGGCCTTAACTGCCCTCTTGTGGATGTGGGGGAATAGCCCCCATTATCATAATGATACAAACTCAGATCGACGGGGGTGAGGCGTGGCACGTTCCGTATTGATCGTCGATGACGAGCCCAACATCGTCATTTCCCTGGAATTTCTGGTCAAGCAGGCCGGATACGAGGCGCGTGTCGCGCGTGACGGCGATGCCGCCTTGGCGGCGGTGGCTGACCGCATGCCCGACCTGATCTTGCTGGACGTCATGATGCCAAAGCGCGACGGCTATGAAGTCTGCCAGACCATCCGGGCCAATCCGGCCTGGGCGGCGGTGCGCATCATCATGCTGACGGCCAGGGGGCGCGAGATTGACCGTGAAAAGGGCTTTGCCTTGGGCGTGGATGATTATGTGACCAAGCCCTTTTCCACCCGTGAAGTGGTGGAACTGATTAAGCATTACCTGGAACCCACTCTTTCATAAGACGGGGGATTCGTTGCGACAGAAGCTGGATCGCCCTCACCTTCGCCGGACTTGGTCTGGCTGCCGCCCTTGCGCCCTCCGCCGTGGCGTGGTGGATGGGCGAGTCTGCGGGCTTGGCTTCGGGGGTGAGCGGCATGGTGGTCGCCGGTCTGTTCGTCACGGCCTGGAGTTGGGTTGATCATCTTTTGCTCCGTCCCAGTGTAAGGCTGGCCTTGGATGTGGAGGACTGGCTGAACGGAAGCGCCCAAGATCGGCCGCTGGCCGAGATCGGGGTTCATGGGCTCGACCAGCTGCCCTTCGTCATCGGGAATTTATGCAATGCCGCCCGGTCGCAACGCCAAGGGTTGCGGAGTGCGGCCCGCGCCGCTGTGGACCGTGCCGAGGAACAGCGGGCTTGGCTGGATGTGGCGCTGCGCGATCTGGCTGAAAGCGTCGTGGTCTGCGATCTCGACCATCAGGTTCTGTTTCACAACCGTGCCGCTGAACGTCTGCTGGCGGGAGTGGGAAGTGGTTTTGGCCTTGGGGCGCTGGTGTCGCGGGCATCGCTGGACCACGGGCTTGACTGCCTGAAGGCCCGCATGACGGCGTTTGGCCGGGGCCGAGAAAACTTGATCGGTACGACGGTGTTTTCCTGCCTGACCAGAAATGGCCGTCAATTGCTGCATGGGCAGATGTCGCTGGTCCTCAATGCCCGGCAGGTTGCTTCCGGCTATGTGGTGGTCTTCCGCGATTTGAGCGAGAATTGGGCCGATCTGGACCCGCGTGACGCCGTGCGTCAGGCTTTGACCCGTGATCTTCGGGGGCCGTTGGGCTCGCTTTACGCCGCCGCTCAGATGTTGGCTGATTATCCCGACATGGCGGTCAGTGATCGCGCCGGATTTGTCGCGGTGGTGGGCGAGGAAAGTGTGCGGCTGACCAATCGGCTGGAAGCCATGGCCGCCGGGGCGGGTGGTTCCGCCCCCGCCGTATGGCCCATGGCCGATATCCACTTCAGCGAAGTTTTTGCCTCTATCGCCACCACCTTGGAGCGGCGGCTCGATATCCGGCTGACCATGGTCGGGGTGCCGCTATGGCTGCATGGCGACAGCCATAGC
>JAYTWE010000264.1:0-2743 GCA_043744055.1 Magnetospirillum sp. | reverse complement strand
GTTCCGGCAATCCAACCGCGCTCAATAACGAAGCCGCCACCCGAGAGGCCAGACGCTCACCGGCCACGCTCACCAGGGGAACCCCCATGCGCAAGGCATCGGCGGCGGTGGTGTGAGCGCCACAGACCAGGGCGTCAAGGAACAGGTCGGCGGCGGGAATTCGGGCGAGATGCGCGTCTCGCGGCAGCATGGGAGCCCAGATCAAGCGGCTGGGATCAATGCCAGCGGCCTGGGCGGCTTTCTCCAACCTTGCCTGGGCGGTGGGAGGCGGAGCCAGTTGCCACAGCACCGAATCAGGAACCGCGTCGAGAACCCGCATCCACAGGGAAAAGCTGGCACGGTCCAGTTTGCGGTGACCGTTGAATGAGCAGAAGACCACCGCATCTTCGGGCAGTCCCAATTGAGCGCGGGGCGGAGAGGGGGCCATGGGCCGCCAAGCCAGATTCGCCTGATAGGTATGAGGAAGCCGGATCAGCTTCTCTGAAAAATGACCTTCATGAGAATCCGGCACCAGCACGGAATCCACCAGGGCGTAATCCAGCCAAGGCGCGCCGGAACTGGCGGCAAGGCCCAGCCAGACCGCCTGGATGGGGGCGGGCTTTAATGCGGCGATGCCGGGCCGGGCATGGCGGGTGAAAACCGACATATCCACCAAGATATGAACGCCATCGGCGGTCATGCGGTTGGCGGCTGCGCGGTCGCCCATGGTGGAGAGGTCGATGAAGGCCTCGCAATCCTTGGCCAGCCGTTCGCGCCAGGGGGAGCCATCATCGGGGCCAACGGAATAGGCTATGGGACGAACCCGGCTCCGGTCGTGGCATCCGAAGACATCTCCAGCCAGATGCATGGTGGCGTGTTCACGGAAGTCGGGTGATAGATACCCCACCACCAAGGCGGGCGGAGATTTGGCTTGGGGGCGTATCACCGGCCGGATTTGGCCTGGGACTCGGAATGCCGCCTCTGCCGTAGCAATGCGGCGCAATTCTGCCCCGGTGAAGGGGTAGAAAATAGCGTCTTGGGTGGCCACCGCCAACTGTTTGCGATCCGCCGCCGAATCCAGGCCAGCCCTGATCTGCTCAAAGATCGCTTCTTCGGATGCCCAATCGGCGGTTTCTCGATAAGCCCGCAACAGGTGACCCTTGGGAGGAGCCAGATCGGGGGCCAGAGTCAGAGCCTGTTTCAGGCGCTCGATGGCCTCTGCATGCCGCCCCAGCCGTAACAGGGTTTGCCCCAGCAAGGCCTGAAGCTCGGCGATTCGGGGATGGTGGAAGATGGCGGTTTCCAGAGCGGGCAGAGCCGCTTCGGGCTTACCGGCGGCCAACAGCATACCAAGATTGAGGTGGCCGCCCGGATGACCGGGAGCGATTTGGGTCAGGCGATGAAATGCTTCGATGGCCTGGGATGTGCGGTTGAGTAATCGTAAGGCATTGCCCAGGGCCAACAGACTTTCCGGGTCACCGCCACCGGCAAGTTTCTCCAAAATAGGTAGGGCCTCGTCTGGGCGGTCCAGCGCCAGCAATCCCTTAGCCTTGCTGAACAGCGACGGCTGATGGCGAGGATCAACGGCAAGAATGCGGTCGAGATGGACCAAGGCATCGGCATGGCGCCCCGCCATCAGCATGAAGAGCGCCAGATTATAGCGCACCGCCACCGAAGACGGCGCAAGCTTCACGAGGCCTTCAAGGATGCCCATAGCGGGCTTCAGCTTGCCCGCCTGGGCCAGCTTCACCGCCTTTGTCATGTCCTGGTCGATAGTCATGAAGCCTTTGTGTCTGACCTAAGTCCTGCTTTCAAGGTGGAAATACAGCCTTCAAGGTGGAAACACATGGGCTGGGCGAGGGGTTGTCCGCCAGATTCCGGCACGCTTCTCAAACCAATGGTGGCGGATGGTGTGAAAAACATCACCGCTCCAGCCTTGGATGGCCACTTCCATGTGATCGCCATCAAGGCGAACCAGGCAATATCCGTTGGAATCCTCACGCAGACGGGTCGAACACGCCGTGGTGGCCTGGACCAGGACCAGGGAGCCTCCGTGCTCTCCATTAATCAGCTCCACATGGGCGTGATGAACATGCCCGGTCAGGACCAGATCAATTTGGTGATCCACCAAGACATCATAGGGATGTCCGCCTCGGGAACTGGACGGCGGATGATGGAGGAAGACCAGACGCGCCGCACTGGCCGGGGCATGGGCCAGGGTGCTTTCCAAATGCTCCAGATGGGCATCTTTCAGCGCACCCGACTTCCATCGCAGACTGCGGGTGCTGTCCAGACCGATGGCCACCACCTGGTCATCGCTCCAGACCGGCAGGGCGTCGCGACCGGGAAGGTTGCGATGGAACTTGTCGCGGGGGCGGAAGATTCGGGCCAGCGGTCGGTACAGAGGATAGAGGTCATGATTGCCCGGCACCACAAGGGACGGCGCGGGAATATGGGATAGAAATGCCCTGGCTTCGGCGAATTGGTGCGAGCGCGCCCGCTGGGTCAGATCCCCCGAGACGATCACCAGATCCGGTCTGTGTTTGTGCAGATCGTTCAGCAGGGCATTGACCACTTTGGCCTCTGTCCTGCCGAAATGAAGGTCGGAGAGGTGAGCGATGGTCTTCATGCCTTGCCTTGCGGCATCAGGACATGGAGGGTCTTTGGCCGTGCCTGGAAGACCAGCGGAGAGGCCAAGACAGTCACCTCGCCATCAAGCGAAACCATCATGCGGTGTTTGCGGCTGGTCACCCTGACCTCCTTG
>JAYTWE010000263.1:0-2963 GCA_043744055.1 Magnetospirillum sp. | reverse complement strand
TTCCCGTTTCGCCATCCATAGCTGGCCTCCTGCCCCAGCCAGAATCTTGAATCACATCAGAGCCAGTTTGGGAATCCTTATTGTCAACAGAACCTAAGGCGTCACGATTCAAGAGAACCAGCGAGCCACGGCCCAAGGCCACCCAAGACCGCCGCTCGAAATCCTTCAACTGACGGCTGACGACCTCGCGGGCGGTTCCCAACTCCACCGCCATTTCCTGATGAGTGGCCTTGATAGAGCCGGTCGGGTCGGCATGGGCAGTCAGCCAACTGGCGAGGCGGGCATCCACCCGACCGAACGCAACCTCCTCGATCAGCATCAGAAGATCGGAAATGCGCAGCGCATAGGCCGAGAATACAAAATCTCGAAAGGCTTCCGAGCGGGCCAGCAGGGATTTGAAGGCCGACGATGGCAAGATCATCAAATCCACATCGGTCTCGGCGATGCCTTCCGCTCCATAGACCTCATTGGCGATCAGGCAATTGGTGGTCAGGACACAAGACTGGCCGCGTTCAACCCGGTATAGGACGATCTCGCGCCCGCCCTCGGACAGCTTGTGGACCCGGATGAAGCCGTCGACTACCAACACATAATTAGAGCATTCCGACCCGTCGCGGAACATGACGGAACCGGCGGGCACCGACATGGTCCGCGCCGATTGGTGAAACAATCGGGCCGAATCCGGGTCGAGACGGCTTAGACCCGGAAAAACGCCAAGACTGTCATTGACCATCACACCACTTCCACCGCGCAGGAAAGATGCAGTTCTCCGGCGGTGTTGTTGATGGTGGCAAGGCAGGCATCCACCCGTGCCGGGATCGAGACCGAAAAGCGAGTGACATAGATGCCTTGGTCGGGAATGCGCTGGGCATCCATGCGAACGATATTGGCCTGGAACTGACCGAACACTTCGGACAGCCGCGCCACCAGACCGGGGCGGTCACCGCCGGACACCACCACACGATGGGTGATATGGCCTTGCGGGCCGTGACTGGCCTCCAGATCGAAGCTCCTTACCGAGACCCTAGCTCCTGCCAGTTCCGCCATGGCAGCCAGATCGGCTTCCACCTCGGAGGGGGATAAGTCTGGGGGGAGATCGCAGATCGAGGTGAATTCCGCGCCAGCCCCCAACATGGCGAAGCTGCTATCGCCCAGATTGGCGCCGATCTCGAACAGCCGCCCGGCAATGGCCGCCACCAGACCGGTGCGATCGGAGCAAAACACGGAAATGAGAACGGTGGACATGGGGGCCTCGCTGGCTGATCTGGACGAGATACCATCATGAGGCACCGGAGTGCATTTGTTAACCCTGAGACATGCCGCTATACTTCGTGCCATGAAACGAAATCTGATGATTGTGGTGGTTGTTTTGGGTGCGGCGGGAGGGGGGGCCGCGGCTTGGACTTGGGCGCGCGCCAAGGCCAATGTTATTGACTATACCGATTCGGTTCAGGTGGCCCAGGGGCGGGAGCTTTACCAAGCCCATTGCGCCAGTTGTCACGGCGCGGACCTGCGGGGCGAGCCCGACTGGCAGACTCGCAAATCCACCGGGGAGCTACCGGCTCCGCCCCACGATTCCACCGGCCACACCTGGCATCATCCCGAAGAGCAATTATTTGCCATCATCAAGCATGGCATGGCGCGATTTGCTCCGCCGGGGTACAAGACCGCCATGCCGTCCTTCGTAGGCGTATTGACCGATTCCCATATTCGGGCGGTCCTTGCCTATATCGAGTCCAACTGGCCGGAAGAGATCCACCAGCGCCGCACCTCCATGGATAAGCGCTGAGTAATACCGCCGAGCCCTTGAACTGACCACTTCAGTTCAAGGGGGAGAAGGCAAGGGCAAGGCCCGCCGCGCCTCATGGCGCGCAAGCCAAGCGCGAGCGCGCGGCCCTTAGGTCTCGCATTGGCACTGCCGATGCTGAGGCGATTGAGGGACAATGAGGCGAGCCAATTCATTGGTTCGCCGGTATAAAAAGGGACATGCCTTGGCTGCTAAGATCAAGATCGGTAATTATGGCTATACGTGCCAACCGCGCTGGGGCTTCGGCCAACCCACTCATCCCCGCCTGACCGAGATCATCGCCCGCCATCGCGCCGATTACTCCCGTCTGCTTGACCGCTTCGTGGAGCTGACGGATTTGTTTGCCGCCATTCCCATGGATGCCGCCGAGGATTCGCCGCAGCCCCGGTGGAACAATCCATGGTTCACCGCTCTTGATGGCATTGCTCTGACCGGCATGCTGGTCCGCCACGACCCCAGGCTGCTGATCGAGATCGGATCGGGCAATTCCACCAAATTCGCCCGTCACGCCATCACACAGCGGAAGTTGCGCACCAAGATCGTCTCTATTGATCCCCAGCCGCGGGCCGAGGTGGATGCTTTGTGCGACGAAGTGATCCGGGCTCCGGCGGAATTCGTTGATCCGACAGTGTTCTCGCGGCTGAAATCCGGCGACATCTTATTTATCGACAGCTCACACCGCGCTCTGGAGAACTCGGATGTCACCGCGCTGTTCCTGGAGGTTCTCCCTGAACTGCCGCCGGGCGTCATCGTCCATGTTCACGATGTCTATCTGCCCTATGACTATCCGCCCCATGCCGAAGGCCTGATGTATAACGAGCAGTATCTTCTGGCCGCCCTGCTGCTGGGTGAGGCCAAGTGGCTGGAGCCAGCCTTCCCCAATTACTATGTGGTGCAGGACCCGCAACTCTCGGCCAAGTTGGCTCCCATCTGGCAGGCTTTGGGAACAAACGCCTTTCCTGCCCCTAGTAACTCCTTCTGGCTTAACATTAAGAAGCGCCGCTAACCTATTATGGGAATGGTGATATTGCAAGGTTTCTTGCCCGAGGCGTGACGAGTCCATGCCTGTTCATAGGCCTGTTCCAGATGTCTGGCAAAGAGGGCCGGATTGAAGGCCGGAGAGGTTGGGACGCTGTCGAGAAGACGGGCGCGAAGC
>JAYTWE010000262.1:0-4544 GCA_043744055.1 Magnetospirillum sp. | reverse complement strand
GGCTGTGGGGGCTTTGGCGCTGCTGCGTTGGCGCATGGCGGGGTGGGAGAAGGAGGCGGGCAAGTTCGCCGCCGAGTCCGAACGTCTGCTGGAAAGTCTGCTGGCGGCTCCCGATGGCTTTTATGCCTGGATTGATGACCGCGAAATTTGTTCTCGTCGTTTGGCGGTTCTGCTCGGTCTTTACGCGGGCACCGATTCCACCTTCATGGATGTCTTGGAATCCTTCGTCGCCGCCGATGCGGCTCGACTGGATGGTGCTCTGCGCCTGTTAAAGCAGGAAGGTCAGGGGTTCGAGGTGGAAATCAATCTGCGTGACGGTGATCGCCGTGTGCGCGCCGTCGGTGTCCACGCCGCCAATGCGGATGGATCCGGTTTGGCCAATCTGATCTGGATGCATGACGTCACCGAGGGTGCGGCGGTGGAAGAGGAGCTGGCGGATCGGATCGAGAGCCTGTCGGCTGAACGGGAACGCCTGGATGGGTTGCTGGGAGTTCTGACGGTTCCGGTTTGGGTGCGTGACGATGATCTATCCCTGGTCAGCGTCAATCGTGCCTATGCCCGATCCGTGGATGCCGCCTCGCCCCTGGCGGCGGTGGCGGGGCAGATCGAATTGGCCTCGGATGGCTCGGTGCGGGAAGCTCGCGCTTTGGCCGCACGGTCTCGGGCGGCGGGGGAGCCTCGGTCGGAAAGCTTTCATTTGGTTCTCGGCGGGCAGCGGCGCTTTACCGAAATCACCGAAGCCCCGTTCGAGACCGCCGATGGTGAGTTGCTGACTGCGGGTTTCGCCATGGATCTGACCCGCATCGAAGAGCTGCAATCCGAGCTGTCACGCCACGCCGCCGCCCATGCGGATGTGCTGGAACAGTTGTCCACCGCCATCGCGATTTTCTCGACAGATACCCGCCTGACTTTCTTTAATACCGCCTTCATGCGGCTGTGGCGGTTGGAGGGGGAGTGGCTGGCGGCTCAACCCACTTATGGTGCGGTTCTTGACGCCTTGCGCGAACGCCGCCTGTTGCCGGAAGTGGCCGATTACCGCGCCTATAAGGAAGGCGAGTTGAAGCGGTTCATCTCGCTGATTGATGCCGCAGAGACTTTGCTGCACCTTCCCGACGGTCGCACCTTGCGCCGGATGATTTCCGCCCATCCCTATGGTGGTCTGATCTTCACCGATGAAGACGTCACCGACACTTTGGCGCTGGAACGCTCTTTCAACACCATGCTGGCGGTGCAGCGGGAAACCCTGGATCACCTGCACGAGGGCGTGGCGGTGTTCAAGGGTGACGGTCGGCTGCGGCTTTACAATCCCGCCTTTGGCCGCATCTGGGGTTTGACTGATGCCGATCTCGCGGGTGATCCCCATCTGAACGAGCTTATCGAAGCCCATCGTCCCTATTTCGAGGGGCGACCCGACCGTGCTTCCGATTGGCCTTTGGTGCGTGAACGGCTGATCGCTTTGTTCAACGACCGGGTCCCGCGTGAAGGGCGGTTGGAGCGGTTCGACGACACGATCGTGGATTTCACCTCGGTGCCCTTGCCGGACGGAGCCATGTTGCTGACTTGGCTGGATGTCACCGATACGGCTCGGGTGGAAAAGGCGCTGCGTGAGCGCAACGAGGCGCTGGCGGCGGCCGATATGCTGAAAAGCGAGTTTATCGCCAATGTCTCGGCTGAAGTCAGAAAGCCATTGAACACCGTTATCGGCTTTTCCGAGATGCTGTCGGCCGAGTATTTCGGCAAGCTGAACAAGCGTCAGCACGACTATGCTCGCGGTATCACCGAGGCCGGGCAAGGGTTGCAGGAGCTGATCTCCGACATTCTCGATCTGGCGGCCATCGACGCCGGTCAGATGCGTCTGGAACTCGACACCGTGGATGTTCATCCCATGCTGTCGGCGGTGCTGGGGTTGGTTCGGGAAAGAGTGCGCGAGAAAAAGCTGTCCCTGGACTTCGATTGTCCTTTGGATATGGGATGGATCGTGGCTGACGAGCTTCGCTTGAAACAGGTGTTGTTCAACCTGATCGGCAATGCGGTGAAGAACTCACCTTCTGGCGGGCGGGTTGCGGTCAGCGCCGCGCGCCGGAAGGCCGAGATCGCTTTCACCATTGCGGATTCCGGCTCCGGCATGACTGTGGAAGAACAAGAGCGGGTATTTGGCGGCGATTCTTATCGGCGCCGTTCGGATGTGGTGCCCGCCGGAGGAGGCCCTGCCGCCGGTTTGGGGCTGGCGCTGGTGGAACGCTTCGTCGATCTGCATGGCGGCCGTATGGAGGTCGCCTCGGCTCCAGGCGAAGGAACGACGGTCACCGTTCGCTTGCCGACCGGTGAAGGGCTGACTTAAGTCAAGGGTGGGTTTACTCCCCATGCGGCTCCCGTCATCATGGGGGGATATGGTCGGGAGGAAGCGAGAATGACGTTTCGGTTGATGGGGTTGGCGTTGATCGCCTTGGTCTTGTTGTCGGGTCATCCCATGGGGGCTGTCGCGGCGCCGGTGGTGACCGAGGAGTTCAAGGTTTCAGCCAAGCTCCCCAATACCGAGCTGTTTTTACGCAATAAGCACCCCGCCGAATTTTACAGCGTGAAATCGGATAAGATCGTCTTGTTCATTCACGGAGCCTCCTATCCGGCTCATTCCTCGTTCGATTTCCCCATCGAGGGGAAAAGCTGGATGGATTGGATGGCGGAGCGCGGCTACGACGTCTATGCCCTCGACATTCGGGGCTATGGCAAGTCCACCCGCCCGCCCGAAATGAGTCAAACGCCCGAAGCCAATCCTCCCCAGGTGGATACCATTGCTGCTGTGGAAGATATCAGTTCGGCCGTGGACTTCATCTTGTCGCGGCGCAATGCCCAGAAGTTGGTTCTGGTGGGTTGGTCATGGGGGGCCACAATCGCAGGAAATTATGCCACATCCGCCTCGGATCGGGTCGAGCGACTGGTTCTCTACGCACCGCAATGGCTGCGCGAGGTGGCCACGCCTTCGGATGCCGATTTGGCTCGGGTCCCGGCATGGCGGAGCGTCGATCCCCGCTATGCCCGTGACGTCTGGCTGAAATCAGTGCCAGAAGCCAAGCGGGAAGCCGTCCTCCCCAAAGCTATTTTTTCCGCTTGGATGACCGCGACCCTGGAGAGCGATTCTGAGCCATCGGTTCCAGGAACCGTGCGTGCTCCCAATGGGGTGGTTCTGGACACCATGAAATACTGGGCCTCGGGCAAGCCGCGCTGGAACCCGGAACAAGTCTCGGTTCCCAGTCTGGTCATTCAGGGCGAGTGGGATTCCGAAGCCCCCCCCGCCATGGGAATGATGGTCTTCAATAAGCTGAGTCATACTCCCTTCAAGCGCTATGTCATGGTCGGAGAAGCCACCCATGCCGCTCTGTTCGAGGGCAATCGCCGTCAGCTCTATCAAGCGGTTTTGGAATTTCTGGAGACCCCGGCTCCATAATGCCGGGATTGTTGGCACGATTGACTTTCGAGGTACGGCCACGATATAAACTGAACTGTTCAGTCTAGTTTATATCGTGAGCCAATTGTCATGAAGAAGCCGATCCTTATGGTCCTCGCTGTGATCGCCGTCGCTGGAGGCGGCTGGGCCGCGTCTCGCTGGGCCGCGGAATGGCGCTGGATGGAATCCACCGATGACGCCTATGTGGACGGCAATATCACCGCCATTCTGCCCAAAGTTTCAGGCTATGTGGTCGATCTGCGCGGTGGTGACAATCGGCCCGTGACCAAGGGCGACATTTTGCTGCGCATTGATGACCGTGACTATCGCGCCAAGGTGGATGAAGCCCGCGCCCAGGTGGCGGCCCGTATGGCGCAGCTGATCCAGATCGAAGACCGGAACGCGGTGCAAAGCGCACTGATCGCTCAGTCGGGGGCATCCATTTCCGCCGCTCAGGCCGATGTGGTCCGGGCCAATGCGGATTATCAGCGAAACCAGCGGCTGGTGAAGGAGGACTTTGTCAGCCGGCAACGCTTTGACCTGACGGTCGCCGATGCCGCCAAGGCTCGGGCAGGACTGACCGGATCGGGAGCGGGGTTGCAGGCAGCTCAACGCCAGTTGGCGGTCCTGGCTTCGGAACGGGTCATGATCCAAGCCCAGATGGAACAGGCCAAAGCAGCCTTGACCCTGGCTGAGACCGATCTGGAAGCCACGGTGATCCGCGCCCCCGTCGATGGGGTGATCGGCAACCGTGCGGTTCGGGATGGCCAGTATGTCCGGCCCGGACAGATGTTGATGGTGATTGTTCCCCTGGGTCGGGTGTGGATTGATGCCAATTTCAAGGAAACCCAGCTGGTCCGCATGAAGCCGGGCCAGAAGGTGGAGATCAAGGTGGATGCCTTTCCCGACCGGGTGATCGAAGGCCATTTGGACAGCTTTGCCCCCGCGACCGGGTCCAAGTTCAGTCTGCTGCCCGCCGAGAACGCCACCGGAAACTTCACCAAGGTGGTGCAGCGGGTGCCGGTCAGAATTCACCCTGATGACGGACACGCCTTGCAGGGTGTTCTGCGCCCAGGCTTATCCGTGGTGGTCAAGGTCG
>JAYTWE010000261.1:0-1986 GCA_043744055.1 Magnetospirillum sp. | reverse complement strand
GCCCATACGTTGCGTGACATTCCTTCCGTGCGTTGGAAGTTGTTCGAGGCCACCACCAAGCGTGCCCGCGCCATGGTGGAGGCGGGGGAGCATGCCCGTGTCCTCATCAAATGGCATGAAGAGTATTCCGTGGGCGTTCAGCGAATCGACAGCCACCATCGTCGGTTGTTCGAGATTTCCAATACCGTATTGGATCTGATGGAGCGAAAATCTCCCCTAGCGGAAGTCGCCGAGACCATGGGACTGTTACGTGAATATGCCCGCTTCCATTTCAGCGAGGAAGAGGCGTTGCTGATCCGTTACAAATACCCAGATTTGGCGGCACACCGAGCCCGTCATACCAAATTGCTGGAGCA
The DNA here is from genome assembly GCA_043744055.1 of Magnetospirillum sp. Classification (GTDB taxonomy): domain Bacteria; phylum Pseudomonadota; class Alphaproteobacteria; order Rhodospirillales; family Magnetospirillaceae; genus Phaeospirillum. Next base: position 1,630 of record JAYTWE010000261.1, on the reverse strand, counting down.
GATGACGGAAATGCAATCCAGCATCGACCAAGGGAGTGGCTATAAGGAAGTGGAGGTCTTAACCTTCCTGCAAGAATGGATTGTCGGACATACCTTATCCGACGACCATCGTGCCGCGCTCTATTTGAATTCCAAGGGGCTGTATTAGAGCAACGAGCGTCAAACCTGACGCACGTAGCGACCAGCGCCCATTGAGGGCGCGGCCAAGCCGCCGGAGGCGGCGCTTAGGCAGAGGGGCAAACATAAACTTAGATCATCGTGCGTCATATTTGACGCACGATGATCTAATCGGTTATCTGCAAGCCGCCGAAGCGGGTGAAATAGGCGGGATGAGCCTCGGGGACGGGGCCTTCAGCGGTCTCTAACATACCCATCACATGGGTTTCCGCGGCGGATTGGACCAGCCGATACAGATTGCGGCAAAGGGCGCGTGCCGCTGTTCCTGGCCAATTGGCGGGGAGTAACTCATCGGGAAGCATGGGATCGCGCAGCAGGGCGCGGCGGTAGCCGTGCATCAGCAGGGTGCGGACCACGAAACACAATTGCGGGTCCAATTCCCCGTTGCTAGACATGGCCTGCCACAGCGGCCGGAACATTTCCAGGAATTCGGTATAGTCCTCGGCCAGCCGGTCCAGATCCCAACAAGATTGGATCATGCCGCTTAAGGCGGAGGTGGAGAAGTCTGCTTCCACGCCGCCGCTCATGACCACGGCTTGTTCCGACGCGTCCATATCATTCAAGACTTGGCGCATAAGGGCTTTGTCGGGATCGGGATGGAGCATTACTCCGCTGGCCAATTGGCCGAAGCCGATCCAGCCCAGATTGCGGCGAAGCATGTCGCGCCGCTCTGAATCCAGATCGGCGGCATTGGTGATGACCATGGTCCAGCGTCCATCCCACGGTTGGCTCACATGGGAATAGATGCGGCTGTTGGCGGCTTCGAACCGGCGACGGCCCAGATCCGTCAGGCGGTAATAGCTGCGGCGGCCGATCTGGCTGGAGGCCAGCCATTCCTCTTTGGAGAGACGGAAGACCGAGGTGCGAACGATGCGTTCGTTCAGCCCCAGGGGCTCGACCAGATTGATGACGCTGCCCAGCCAGGCGGAGCCGCCATGATGCAAGATGGCGTCACCATAGACGGTGATAATCAGCGATTTCGCCTTGGGGCGAAGCTGGTCGAGAATTTGGGTGACGGTATCGCTGATGCGGCGGTTCATGCCTGTGGCCCGGAACATTTACAATTGCGGCGACATCCTAATGATGATCCGGCACAGAGCAACCAGGATTTTGTATCACTTCGAAAATATGGAATAAATCCTCAGCCCTAGCGTGGCGGCTCTCGTCTGAGCGCCACGCGGCCGGCCACGACCATGGCGAGGCCGACCAGTCCTACGACCATGGTCGCCAGGGCGTTGATTTCCGGGCTGACGCCCAGGCGTACCTTGGAAAAGATGACGATGGGCAGCGGGGTTGCCCCCGGACCCGATACAAAAGCGGAAATCACCACGTCGTCGATGGACAGCGTAAAGGCCAGCAGCCAACCGGCCAGCAGGGCGGGCGCGATCAGTGGCAAGGTGATGGAGAGGAAGACTTTCAGTGGCCGTGCTCCCAGATCCATGGCGGCTTCTTC
>JAYTWE010000260.1:0-5964 GCA_043744055.1 Magnetospirillum sp. | reverse complement strand
AGTTCCCGTTTCGCCATCCATAGCTGGCCTCCTGCCCCAGCCAGAATCTTGAATCACATCAGAGCCAGTTTGGGAATCCTTATTGTCAACAGAACCTAGCGGTATCAATCCCTGCTCCGACCAGGGAAAGCGAAGCGGCAATATCCATGGTGAATCCTCCTGTGTTCTTTCAGGCCAGGGTAGCAGTGTACCTTGGGAGTGCAAGCCATGAAGGAATGGCACACCGCCGCCGAGCTGGCTGCGCTGCAGCTTCCCGGCCTCCCCGCCGATAAGAGCAATATCATCCGCCGCGCCGAGCGCGAGGGTTGGAATCGGAAGAAGCGTACTGGGCGCGGTGGCGGCTGGGTGTACCCAACTTCTGCCCTTCCCCCCACCGCCCAAACCGCCATTGCCCGCAAGGCACTGATTCAGACCGCCAGCGCCGTTCCGGTCCAGCTTACCCTCGACCTTCCTGATGCGGCGGCCCTCAAGGATTATCAGCGCAGCCCGATGGAGGCCCGCGCCGCCCTGCTGGGGCATATCGACAATCTGGTAATCACCACCGGGATCAGTCAGGGCAAGGCCATCACCACCCTGGTGGATCTGGCCGCCCATAGCCAGCTGTCGCCCGATCTCCAGAAGCTGATCCCCATTGCCAATGCCCGGTCCAATGGCGCCCGGACGCTGTCGCGGGCGACGATCTACAACTGGATCAAGGACCGTGAGACGGCGGGCGGCAATGTGGTCGCCCTGGCCCCAAAAGCGGCCCCGGTGGCGGAGCGTCCCGTTTGGGCCTGGACCTTGGTCAAGCTGTGGTCGCGCCCAACCAAGCCCGGTATCCCCGAAATCCTGGAGGCGTGGCCGGACGACGTGGAAAAGCCGAGCTATGACCAGGTGCGGCGCTACCTAAAAACGCTGGATACGATCACCAAGAACCGGGGCCGGATGGGGCCGCGTTTGCTGAAGTCGATGCAAGCCTATATCGCCCGCGACACCTCGGAGCTGTGGCCGGGCGCCATCTTCATCGGCGATGGCCACACCTTCAAGCGGGAGGTGGCCCACCCGATCCATGGCCGCCCGTTCCGCCCTGAGGTGACCTCGTTTCTGGACGTCTATACCCGCCGCTGGGTGGGGTGGTCGGCGGCGCTGGCCGAGAACACATGGTCGGTGGCCGATGCGCTGCGCCATGCGGTGACCACCACCACCTGCTGCGACATCGTCTATTACGACAATGGCAGCGGCGCGAAAAACAAAACCTGGGACGATGATGTCACTGGCCTGATCGCCCGGCTGTCCATCACCAAGCTGCACAGCGCCCCGTGGTCTTCCCAGGCGCGCGGCATCATCGAGCGGTTTCACTCCTCGGTGATGCATAAGGTGGCCCGCCAGTCGGTGACCTATGTCGGCCAGCGCATGGACCCCGAGGCCCGTCAAAAGGTGTTTAAGGCCACCCGCAAGCAGATCGCTGAGACGGGTGCGTCTTCGATCTTGACCGCATGGACGGACTTCATCGCCGAGATCGACGCGGCCATGGTGGTCTATAACGACCGCCCCCATGACGGTCTGCCTAAGAGCATCAACCCCGAGACCGGCAAGCGCCGCCATCTGAGCCCCAACGAGATGTGGGAGATGGCGGTGATGGAAGGCTGGACGGCCGACCCGATCACCACCGCCGAGGCGGTCGATCTGTTCCGTCCGGCGGTCACCCGCAAGGTCAATCGCGGCTTGGTTCAGTTGTTCGATAATTCGTACTTCCACGATGCCCTGCGCGAGCTGCACGGCGAGCGGGTGGTGGTCGGTTTTGATCTGCGCGACGCTAACAAGGTATGGGTGCGGCTGATGGATGGCCGATTTGTCTGCGAGGCAATCTGGAACGGCCATAAGCGGGCCTATATCCCGGTCAGCGTCGCCACCCAAGCCCTGGAAAAGCGGGTTGCCGGTAAGGTCGCTCGGCTGGACAAACACCGCGATACCGCCATGGCCGAGTTGCCAGGGGGCATGGCCCGCACGCCGGAGACCACCCCGCTGACCGAGGATCAGGCCCGCCTAATGGAGGCCATGGAGGCCGAGTGGAAAGAGGTCCCGCCGATGGCGGAGGTCTCGGCCCTGCTGGCGGCCCCCATGCGGGAAGACTTGCAAGAAGAGCTGATGCAGCGGCTGGAGGCCGAGTGGGCAGCAGCGCCGGAAAGCTCGCCCGCTCCGCTGCCGGGCCTACCAACCCAGATCATCACGCCCGATCCGGCTGCCAAGGTGATTGCCCTCCCCACCACTCATGCCGACGTCAAAAAAGAGCGTTTCGCCCGTGCCCTGGGTATCCGCCAACGCATGGAAGCCCTGGACGGTGTCGCCAATGACGAGGCCGCGTGGTTTGCCCGCTACAGCATCAGCCCGGAATACCGGTCCTGCTCAACGCTCTACGACGACTTCGGCGACGACTGGCTGACCGGCTGAACGAGAAACTCCCCCGCCTGGCCGGGCGGGGGAGCTTGAAACCAAAACCATACAGAGGACTTCAGAATGACTAATCCTGTTCCCCCCGTCAATCCCACCATCGCGCCGCTGCGGAATGTCATGTTGTTCACGGCCTTGGTCGAGGGCGTGATGAACCGTACCGAAGGCTTGCCAGGGCTTGGTGTTTTCAAAGGCCGGTCGGGCGACGGCAAGACCACCGCCACTATTTATGCCGCCAACAAGTTCCGCGCCTACCACGTCCAAATGAAATCCGTATGGACCAGAAAGAAGATTTGCACCGCCATTCTGAATGAGATGGGTATTTTGCCGAACGGCAAGATCGAGGAGATGGTTGAGCAAATCGCTTATGAGCTGACCATTTCCAACCGACCACTGTTCATTGACGAGGCAGATTTTTTAGTCGCCAAGAATATGATCGAGGTGGTCCGCGACATCCACGAAAGCGGCCGGGTCACCATCATCATGATCGGTGAGGAGGCCTTCGGCCAGAAGCTGAAGCGCTGGGAACGGGTCTACCGCCGAGTCCTGATCTGGGAGGATACCCAGCCCACCGATATGCGGGATGCCCGGCATTTGGCCAAGCTGTACTGCAAGGGCGTCGAGATCGCCGAGGATCTGCTGTCCGATCTGGTCACCGCCTCGGGGGCCAATGCCGGACACATCGTCATCAATCTCGACCGGGTGATGAAGGCAGCGCAGAACACCGGATTAGAGAAAATCGGACGGGCAGAATTCGGGACGGCCTTCTTTACCGGTTCTCCGGCTCCCCGGAGTGGCTCGTGATGCATCCCGGACGCAAGCCAGTTCATCTGACGGTGGCCAGCGGTAAGCCGCAGGGTCGGCAAGCCATCTGGAGTGAAATCCGCGCCCAGCGCGAGGCGTTCGGTATTGATTCGTTGGTGGCTGCCACCGGCATCCATCGTGACACTATCCGCACCTATCTGCAGGGGCTGGACGCGGCTGGTTATATCGAGCAGCTCATGCCGTCCCCTGAGGGGCCACCAATCTCCTGGCGGCTGGTCAAGGATGTGGGGGCTGAAACTCCACGCGTCACCAAGGACGGCAAGCCGGTCACCCAGGGCGCCGTCACCGACAATATGTGGCGGACCATGAAGATGTGGTCGGGGGATTTCTCTTGGCGCGATCTCGCCATCGCCGCCACCACGGAGACGGTGACGGTTGATGAGAGCTATGCCAAGGATTACTGCCAGAATCTGGTCAAGGCCGGGTACCTGCTGGTGGCGGCCAAGGGCAAAGGCATCGGCAAGGGCGCGGTTCCCAGCCGGTATCGCTTCAATCGCACCAAGAATACCGGCCCCCGCCCTCCCATGATCCAGCGCTTGAAATCGGTGTTCGACCCCAATCTGGGCAAGATCGTCTGGCAGGAGGCTCCCCGCGATGAGTAAGCCTGACAAACTCCTCGCCATCGTGCGAGCGCGCACGGCCTGGGGTGCGGGTATCCCCGATTGGGTCGTGGCCCTGGCCACCGAATGCGACCGCACCAGTCAAGCTGCCACCGCCAAGCGTCTTGGTAAGTCTGGGGCTCTGGTCAGTCAGGTTCTGGCCAACATCTATCCCGCCGATTTAAGCACCATTGAACAGATCATTCGCGGCGTCCTGATGGCCGAAACCCTCACCTGCCCGGTGGTGGGTGATCTGGCATCCGATTCCTGCCTCACCCATCAGCGCGCCCCCTGGGCTCCCCACAACCCCCAGCGCATCGTCTTCTTCATCGCCGGTCAAAACTGCCCCAACTCCCGCAATGGAGGTTCCCATGGTTGACACCCTGTCTAAGTCCCTCGACACCCTGGCGTCTCAGGTCCGGGTTTGGCTGACCCCGACTGTCGAGGCTGATTGCCCTCGTGCCGAGGCGGTCAAGCTGCGGATGTTTTTGCGGAATCTCGAAAATGCTGCCGCTCAGGCGCGGGTGCAGGAAGAGGGGCTGATTGATGCTGATCACTCCCTAGCCGCCACCATGGAGGGGCTGGCCGAAAGTTTTGCCAAATGGCCCGATGGCGTGACGTTGGGGCGTCAGGCCATCCAGTCTTTTGTCGGCGTGTTCAATGAGGCCGCCGCCCATGCCTGGGCGCTGGAGATGGCCCTGCGGCTGCATGCCGGAGCCATCGCCGAGGCCGAGATCGACATCGAGACCTTGGCCCTGGCGCGGAAGCTGGTGGTGGGCGGCGTGATTCGCGGTTCGCGGATCGGTCACTCGCCGCCCTTCAACGGCGGAGACGCGGCATGAACGGCGCGGGCATCATCGTCATGGTGGCTGCGGCTTTCGAGGTGCCGCCCAAATGCCTGACCGGCATTAACCGGGTCCAGCGCTTTTTCCGGCCGCGCGCCATCGCCATGGCTTTGGTCCGCGACTATCTGGGCTACTCCACTCCCCAGATCGGCCGCCTGTTCGGCGACCGCGACCACTCCACGGTGATGGCCGCCCTGATCCGTGCCGCCGACATGGTTGCCGAGGACCCGGTCATAGCCGCCAAGGTGGATCGGCTGCGAGCCTCCCTCGATCTCCACCACTCCCCGGCCCCGGCCGATGCGAAACAGGCCCTCCAAACCGCCGAGACCCTGTCGCGGGCCTTCCGCGCCTCGGTGATGTCCGCCGCCCAGGCCGATCCCGACACCTTCTTGCGTGGGGCCAAGGATCTGCTGGCCAGCTGCGAGAGGAGATAGCGCTATGTGCCCCGTGACCCGTCTGCTGATTGTCGGCTTGGCGCTGTCCATGGCCACCTTCGTCACCACCCGCCAGATCGCCGCCGAGGTCGAGGCCATCTCTTCCGCTCCGACGCCTTTCTCCGCTCTCCGCCACTACATCCCACCCCAGCCCTAAGAGGTCCTTCAATGACCATTAAATCCGCATTCATCCCCATTCCGCCGGGCGCTATAACCCATAATGGTCAGCCTTACCTTGAGGCTTCTGACGGCCAGCTCTATCGGATCAGCGGGATCAAGCCCGTCGTGCTGCTGGAAGACGAGCTGGTGCGCCGCTTGATCGCCTTCGCCGATCCGCTGGCGGCCGAGATCGCTCGCTGCAAGGCTTACAGTTTCGGCGATGTGACCGCCTTCATCGGTCTGCTGGAGCAAGAGTACGGCGTCACCCGCCAGCGCGGTCGCAAGGGCAACATGACCCTGCTGACCTTCGACGGCCGCATGAAGGTCGAGATCCAGGTGGCCGTCCGCATCACCTTCGGGCCGCAGCTGCAAATCGCCAAGGAGCTGGTCAACGAGTGTATCCGTGACTGGACCTCTGACCCCGAGAACCCGACCCGCCCCGAGCTGGCGACCTTAGTCAACTTCGCCTTCGAGGTGGACAAGGAGGGCAAGGTCAGTCCGGCACGGATCATGACGCTGCGCCGCGTTGCCATCGAAGACGCCAAGTGGTTGGAGGCCATGCGCGCCATTTCGGACGCCATGCGGACCACCGGCAGCAAGTCCTATATGCGCTTTTACCAGCGCGCCGACATCAGCGGAGAGTTCCAGTCTATCCGCCTGGATTTCGCCTCC
>JAYTWE010000259.1:0-2519 GCA_043744055.1 Magnetospirillum sp. | reverse complement strand
GATTCTCGTCTTACGGGCGGAAGCTGTCGGAAGGCCATTGGCGGGTTTTCTTCCATTTGGATGGCGGCGCCGATTGGGAAAGCGGGGCCGATGTCAAGGTGCTGCCCGAAGGCGCCATGACCTGGAACGAGGAAGACGGTATCCATATCGACGTGCGCAAGCTGACCCCGCCCAATCCTATGTTGGCGATTTTACGTTTGATCGAAGGATTGACCGGTGACGAGACCGTGGTGGTTCATCATGAGCGCGAGCCCCATTTCCTGATCCCAGAATTGGCCGAGCGCGGTTGGCGCATCGCCAGGGTGGCCAACGAAGTGGTTAATGTCCGCCTTTGGCTGGAGCGCGCATCCTAATGTTTCCCGGCAGCTTTATGATGGGGGCCAAGGATCGTCTTTTGCCGCCTTCGGTCCCGTATCGCTTTTTCGTGGCGGCGGTCCTATTCCATCTGGCGGCCTGGATGCTCCTGGTTGCCGCCGGGCCTGACGCGGTGCTGGGCTTTGTCGGGGGACAGGGGCTGGTTCTGTCGGCGCTCCATCTCATCACCTTGGGAACGCTGGCCACCACCGCCATGGGGGCGGCGATCCAATTGCTGCCGGTGGCGACCCGTCGGCCATTGGGGCCGATCTGGGCCTGTAAGCTGATGTTCATTGTCTATGTGCCGGGGGTGGCCGGGTTTGCCGCCGGACTTGCACTGGAGAATTCGTTGCTCCAGCATGGGGGAGCCGGGCTGGCGGCCTTGGGACTTGGTCTTTTCGCCTGGTTGGTTTCGGCCAATCTGCGCAAGGTGGACGATCTTCCCGGTGTTACCCGTCACGGCAGGCTGGCGGTTGCCAGTCTGGTTTTTCTGGTGGTTTTGGGCTTCGCTCTGGTGGTGGATTTCACTAAGGGCTTTTTGGGCGATCATGGCGCCATCGCTGCTGCTCATGCAATCTTGGCGGCCTATGGTTTCATGGGAATGCTGGCCTTGGGCTTCTCCTATGTTCTGATCCCCATGTTCATCCTCGGCTCGGCGGTTCCCGATCAGGTGGGCAAGCGCACCGCCGCGTTGTCGGTGGCGGCTTTGGTGCTGGGAGCAGGAGGCGCCGCACTGGGTATCGGTCCGGTGGCGGCTCTGGGAGCTTTGGTGGGATTGGCCGCTGCGATTGTCTATTTGCGCGGCATGCAGGGCACCTTGAAGACTCGAATGAAGAAGCGGCTGGAGCCCTTTTTCCGCATGGTGTGGATCGCTTGGGCGATGCTGCCGCTTAGTCTGCTGGCGGCCCTGGCTCCGGCTTTGGGGGCGCCGCAGGACCCGTGGGGAACTCTTTGGGGGTTCCTGCTGGTGTTTGGCTGGCTGCTGTCTTTCGTTACCGCCATTTTGCAGCGGATCATGCCGTTCCTGGCCTCCATGCACTCCTCTGCCTTGGGAGGCAAGCCGGCCTTGCTGTCGCGCCTGTCGCCCAAGCTTCCGGTGGATATCCATCTTATCTGCCACGGCACGGCTTTGGTGCTGATTGGCATTTCGATTCTTGGCGGTTGGGCTTGGCCCATGCGCCTTGGTGTTCTGGCCGGTCTGGCCGGAGCAATCTCATTCGGCGTCTATACCGTGGAAGTTCTGCGCCGATACGGTTCCCACATGGCGGCGGCGATTGCCGCCAATCACGAAGGATAGAGTTTCATGAACACCCAGACCGGCGCTTTGCTGCATCAGGCCCACATGACCACCATCGAGGCGTTGCAGTCGCTGGACGAGCTTCTCAGCTCCAACAAGAAGGCTCCCGCCAAGGACGATCTGCTGGGCCGCAAGCTGAAGCAGCTATCGGGCATTCTGCGGTCCGAGGTGGAAAGCCATTTCGGCTTCGAGGAAAATCATCTGTTCAAGGTGTTTATCGAGCAGGGCGAGACCGGCATCGTCACCATGCTGACTCACGAGCATCGTTCCATCTTGCCGTTGGCGGTGCAGGTGGCTGATTTGGCCATGGCGGCGGCGGCGGATGGTTTCACCGATGCGACCTGGACCGAGTTCAAGGATGCTGGCGCCGAGTTGGTCGAGCGCGAAATCTTCCACATTCAGAAGGAAGAGATGGGTCTGCTGTCGGCGATTTCCGCCCTGGTCGATCCCGAGACCGATGAGGCTTTGGCCGACACCTATCGCCGCGAAGTGGGCTGAATCCGAAACCGGCCCTCTCCTTGAAAGAGGAGAGGGCCGGAACGGCTCGGGCTAACGAGCGTGATTCAATGGGATTGAAACACGCTCTATTCAGCTTCGGGTTCGTCTTCGTCGATGGCTGATGCGGGGAAGACGCTGACGCCTGATCCGTCGTCTTCTTCGATCAAGACAATATCGCCTTCGATCTTGTCGTCGCCTTCAGCCAGATGGTTGAAGTAGTGCCACAGGAACGAGACGGCGATGGTCTGGTCGATCTCGTCTTCCTCGTCCATCTCGTCTTCATCCATGGCCGAGATGTCGCGCAGGATTTCCAGCGAGTCATCGAACATTTCGGTCAGATCCGGGCTGTCTTCCAGCACGTTCTTGATGA
>JAYTWE010000258.1:0-5621 GCA_043744055.1 Magnetospirillum sp. | reverse complement strand
AGATCGCGCAGCGCCTTCATCTTGCGCACGGCGGCATCCACATCGTTCATCAGCATGCTTTCGGTGATCTCAAGCTCCAGCCATTTGGGATCGAGCCTGGTCTCAGCCAGCACCTCGACCACCTTGTCCAGCAGGGTGCGGGAATGGAACTGGCGGGCAGAGACGTTGACCGACACCTTGATGGGGGCAAGGCCGGCGTCCTGCCAGGCCTTATTCTGCTGGCACGACTTCCACAGCACCCAGCTGCCGATGGGCTCGATCTGGCCGGATTCCTCGGCCACGGGAATGAATTCGAGGGGCGAGATCATGCCGCGCTCGGGGTCCATCCAGCGGATCAGGGCCTCGGCCCCGACGATCTTGTCAGAATCGGCCGAGACCTTAGGCTGGTAGAACACCACGAACTCGTCATTGCTTAAAGCCCGCCGCAGACGAGTTTCCAGCTCCAGCCGCGACCGGGCCTTACGGTTCATATCCTTGGAGAAAAACTGATACTGATTGCGCCCGGATATCTTGGCGTAATGCAGGGCGTGTTCGGCATGATTAATCAGCTGATTGCCAGAATCGGCATCTACCGGCAGAACACTGATCCCGATGGAGAAGGTGGCAACCACCTCTTGACCATCCAAGGCAAAAGGCTCCTTAACCGAAGCCAGCACCTTTTCCGCCACGATGACACTATCATCCACATCGGCGATGGCGAGAACCAGGGCGAATTTATCACCTTCCAGCCGAACCGCTGTATCGGTTTCGCGCACGCACATCTTTAGACGGCGAGCAACCTCCACCAACAAGCGATCGCCAGCGGAATGGCCCAAAGCGTCATTGACCAAAGTGAAGCGATCCAGCCCCATCATCATCAGCGCAACCGAACCGCCGGTTCGATTGGCCTGCAAGACGGTCTGACTGACTCGGTCGGTGAACAGGTCACGGCTGGGCAGACCGGTCAGGGTATCGTAGCCGAACGGTGAATCTCCGACGGGCTGATTCGCCAGATCGACCGAGGCAAGACCGGCCCGAACAAAACCAATCACATGGGTGGGAAAGGAACTGGCGCCGTTAACAGCCGAGATCGTGACCTCGAAATTCCGCTCGACCCCATCACCGCACCGGGCCGGGCCATGCCAACGACCGTTGGCATCGGGAGCCATGGCGGCGCGAAGAAGCTGCTCGGCGACCAGAATCGCCTCGTCTCCAACCTGTTCGCCTTTGTGGCAGGTCAGAACTTCGAACCCCTTGCCCAGACGCAACACGCGCCCATCCGCCGATGCAAGCATGACTGCATCACGTGAGTTTTCCAGCAGGGTGTCGATAATCGCTTGTAAATCACTCATTCATCACCGTGCCCCCATTCTCCCTATCGCGAGCCAAAGCGCAATGATCTTGTGGTCATTGTCCGCCTCCCTATGCCATGATTCGCAAATGAATACTCCGATACTCTATAGCGGCCTGACCCTCGACCGCGCCCATGGCTTGCGCCATCCGGCGGATTTAATGGATTTGGCGGCCCAAGCCGATGCCCGTTTCTGCCTTTACTGGCGCGGACGCCAATTGATCAGGGATGAGCCACAAACCATTTTCTGGCTGACTGCTTCCCAGGTCAAAGACCTGACCGGCTCCTTGAACGCGCCGATGGTGCTGTTGGGCATCCATGGCGACGCACCGGTCATGGCTGCCGATATTTCCGCCCTGGATGGCGGCGAAGACGGCCCCGCCATGGACAATGGGCGATGGATGATGCTGAGGGCCATCGGCAGGAGCTTGTCCATTGAAGAGGCGGCCCTGCTGGCCTATGCGCGCGGCATTCTGGTCTGGCGCGAGCGCACTCGTTTCTGCAGCGTCTGCGGCTCCTCCCTTCTGATCGCCGATGCCGGGCATTCGGCCAAATGCGGGAATGAAAACTGCGCCGCCCTTCATTATCCCCGTACCGATCCGGCCACCATCATGCTGGTCACCGATCCTGCTGGCCGCGCTCTGCTTGGCCGCCAGCCTCTCTGGGCACCGGGCATGTATTCGTGCCTGGCAGGCTTCGTCGAGCCGGGCGAGACGCTGGAAGAAGCCGTCGCCCGCGAGGTTTGGGAGGAAGCAGGTGTCCGTATCCATTCAGCACGCTACTTCGCCAGCCAGCCCTGGCCGTTTCCGTCGTCACTGATGATCGGATTCTTCGCCCAGGCCGAGACCTGCGAACCCGCCCCCGATCTGCGCGAGATCGAGGATGTTCGTTGGTTCACCAAGGATCAGGTCGCCCAATTCGGCGAAGCCGCGGCACCGGGCCGCGACGGACTGTTCCTGCCCAGCCGCGACTCCATTTCCCGCGCCCTGATCGAAGAATGGCTACGAGGCGCGTAGAGACAATCCGGGCTTATTGAAAAAGTCTCGCTGGCCGGGCTTATTGAAAAAGTCTCGCTGGCGCGAAGGGCTACCGCCGTGAAAACCCGGAAGAACGAAGGGCTCTGCCCTTTTACCCGCAAGGGACTGCTCGCAGCGCTCGTCCTTCGGACCGCCTAGCGGCGTCGTTTGCCTCGATGAGGCAGCACCAGTCCCTTGATCCCATTCCTAATAAACCAAGGGGATCAAAGGACCTGCGGCCCTTTGCGGGGTTGGGCGGAGCCCGCATTCTTTACTCGTGGAGTTTTCGGGTTCTCAAGGCGACGGGGCATACAACAACCAAGATGGAGGGGCCGGGAGGCTTTAGAGCGTTTTTCAATCACATTGAATCACGCTCGTTAGCCCGAGCGGCGCTTGAGCCCAGAAAAAGCGGTGCTTTTTCCGCCTCAGGCAAAGCTAGGCCGTTCGCGTGTGAACGCGAAACGGTCTAGCCTCCCGGTTGCACACCGCCTGAACAGAGTGACTCAGCCCTTATCAAACTCGGCATGATAAGCGTCGATACGCGCCACCTCGTTCTTAGAGCCCAAAACCACCGGAACCCGTTGATGCAGATGAGTGGGCTGAAGCTCCATGATCCGCTGACGACCGGTGGATGCCGCGCCGCCCGCCTGTTCGATGATGAAGGACATGGGATTGGCCTCATACATCAAGCGCAACTTGCCGCCCTTCTTGATATTCTCGGAATCGGCGGGATAAAGAAAGACACCGCCACGGCACAAGATGCGATGCACCTCGGCCACCATGGAGGCGACCCAACGCATATTGAAGTCCCGACCGCGCGGGCCATCCTTACCCGCCTGACATTCGTCGATATAGCGCCGCACCGGCGCTTCCCAAAAGCGTGACCGCGACGCGTTGATGGCGAATTCCTTGCAATCAGGGTCAATGGTCATGTTGGGATGAGTCAGCATGAACATGCCGACATTGTTGTCCAGGGTGAAACCGTTGACCCCGTTCCCCGTGGTCAGCACCATCATGGTGGACGAGCCGTACAGCGCATAACCGGCGGCAACCTGCTCGACACCCTTCCGCAAGAAGGCGGCTTCGGCGATGGTATTGGCGCCTTCGGGCAGCTTCAAGATGGAGAAGATGCTGCCCACCGAAATATTGACGTCGATATTGCTTGATCCGTCCAGCGGATCGAACAACAGCAGATACTTACCATCGGCGGCACCATGGACCGCGTGAACGTCTTCCAGCTCTTCCGAGGCCATGCCCGCATAATTGCCGCCCAAGGCGTTCATATGCAAGAAGATGTCATTGGCGAGAACATCCAGCTTTTTCTGTTCCTCGCCTTGAACATTTTCCGACCCGGCAGCGCCCAGATTGCCAGCCAACGCACCGCGATTAACTTCATGCGCGATCATCTTGCAGGCGAAAATAATGTCGGTCATCAAGGCGGTGAACGACCCCGACCCACCCAGGCGGCGCTGCTCTTGCAGCAAGAAGTGAGTCATGGTGATTCTGGTATACGGCATGTCGTCCCTCTCCTCGATTCAGCGGGGTTTACCCCCGTCCCTCAGTGTGAGGAAAGTGTTAGCCGATACCGCTATAAAAATGCAATGCGTCAGACGCATTGCACCCAGACGACCTTCCCACTAGCATTCGGCTCCATCCTTTTGCCTGGAGACCTTCATGACCGAGTCCCTTACTCCCGACGATGAAAACCGCATTCAGAACGTGGTAAACGTTTTCCGTCGAATCGGTGAAGAGCGGATGAAGGATCTGGGGCTGTACAACCCCGCTCTCCAGGTGGAAGCCGTGGGTTTCCGCCGCTGGGAAGGCTGGCTGGCCGGTATCTTGGTCACGCCGTGGTTCATGAATTTCCTGCTGCTCCCGTCCGATCCCTCCACCAGCCTGGACGGTGTCGATGTCGGATCGCGCAAGCGCATCAATATGCCCAAGGGTGAAGTGATCTTCCTGGTGGGTGACGGCGAGGAACTGGGCCTCTACCTGTCCAACTCCATCCATTCTCCCATGGGAGAATTCGCCGATCATACCAAAGCCTCCACCACCGCCTGGGCTTCGGTTGGACCGTATTTCCAAGAACCCGGCGAACAACCCGGATCGCAATGCGGATTCGGCTGGGGCGTCAATACCGGGCCATGAACAAGAGCGTTGCCGCGCTCCTCCTCCTTGTGGTCGCCGCGCCAGCCCAAGCGGTGGAGGAGCTAACCCCCTGCCCCGGCTGCCCCCCCATGGTGGTGATCCCCGCTGGCCGCTTTGTCATGGGCGATGCTAAATCCCATCTGGCCAATGAAAAGCCGGAAGTGCCCATGGTTATTGCCCGCCCCTTCGCCCTGGGCCGCACCGAGGTCTCCTTCGATCAGTGGCAGGTCTGCGTCGATGACGGAGTCTGCCCCGGCAATCAGGACGATCATGGCTGGGGGCGCGGTTCACGGCCGGTCATCAATATGGGCTGGAGCGATGCCAAGACCTTTGCCGCCTGGATGGGCAAGCGATCAGGTCTGGTCTGCCGGCTGCCCAGCGAGGCCGAATGGGAATATGCCGCCCGCGCAGGGACCACCTCCGCCTATTGGTGGGGCGAAGCCGCCGGTAACGGCAAAGCCAATTGCCGCGACTGCCTAGGCGAATCCTCCCACCCCTATGGCAGAAAACCGGTCGCCAGCTTCAAAGCCAATCCCTGGGGCCTTCACGACATGAACGGCAATGTGTGGGAGTGGACCGGAGAGTGCTGGACTCCCGATCACACATCCCCGCCCAAGGACAGTCAGAAAAATTGCACCGAAGCCGTGGTTAAAGGCGGATCGTGGTACTACTTCTCTCCCATGTCACGCGCCGCCGCCCGCGCCAAGAACGACGCCAGGGCGTCCAGCTACAATATCGGCCTTCGGGTGCTTTGCGAGTTGCCATGACCCAACCCTCCACCAAAAAACACCCCACCAAAAAACACCATCGTATCTGGTCGATCGTCTTGGTGCCCTTCGCCGTCATCTTGATGCTGCTGGAAGAATATATCTGGCACGGACTGAAGGCCCTGATGGCTCGATTGGGGCGGCTGCCGGTCATCGCCCGCATCGAAGCCCGCATCATCACCCTACCGCCTCTTTGGGCCGCCGCCCTGTTCATCTTGCCGGGCGCAACCATGATTCCATTCAAACTGGCAGCGCTTTGGGCCATGGCCAATGGTCACATCCCCTTGGGAGTTCTGGTCTTCCTTACCGCGAAATTGACGGGCACCGCCCTGTTCGCACGGCTCTACACCTTGTGTAAAC
>JAYTWE010000257.1:0-1722 GCA_043744055.1 Magnetospirillum sp. | reverse complement strand
CGCCGTCATGGTGAATCTCGACACCCGACGAAACGCCCATTTCCGACAGCACAGCACGCACCGCCGGGTGCTGGATTTCCGCGATCTCATTGACCGTCTCAACCTTGGAATAGGCGATACGGTGCTTGTGCTCGAAGAAAGGAGGCAGAGTCCGCAGGGTGATGTAGCAATATTTATCGATGGTAAAGCCGACGACCGCGCCGCCATGCTTCCGGTACCAGGCAGGGTAATCCGAGCCGCCGCCGAAGAGAGAGATGCGAAATGGGGTGCGGCTGATAATCATGCCTCGGTCCATCCTATGCCTGGAATTCTATCCTTTGGGAGTACCGCGCCAGCTTCGGCCAAGCTATCGGGCGTACCGATATCAATAAAGGCCGCGCCGTCGGCTCGCCATCCGAAAATCCAGCCCGGCGGCACTTGCCCCAGGAAATCACGCTCCAGCGATGGACCTGTTTCTACCGCTAAACGATCCAGCGCCTGACGCGACAACAACACCGCGCCGCCGTTGATGAGGCCGGGACCGGTCAGGGTGGAATCCTTTTCGGCAAAGCGGGTGACCATACCGTCTTGCGCCAGCTCCACCCGACCATAGCGGGAAACATCGTCCACGGCGACACACAACAGCGAGATCGGCCGTCCGGCGCGGTGGTGGTCGGCTAGGAATCGAGTGAAATCGGCTTCCAGCCAAGTGTCGCCATTCATGACCATCACCGGGTCACCGGACAGGTTGGGCATGGCATGGCGGATTGCTCCACCGGTCCCCAACGGGGCGGGCTCGACAATGGTGACCACGGGCAAGGGCTGGGGACGAAGGGTCAGATGCTCGATCACCTGATGGGCGCCGACGCCCAGGGAGAGGATGGCGCGCCCGGCTCCCAGTGCGGCAAGGTGATCGAGGAGATGATCGAGAAAGGGGCGGCCATTGATGGGGGCCAGGACTTTGGGAGTATCGCCGAGAACGCCGCGAATGCGGGTTCCCAAACCGCCAGCCAGCACCACGACGTCGATGCCCCGAAGCCCTGTTGTCGCTGGCGCGTCGGCCATCACTGCCCCATGACGGCGCGGTCGGGGGCGATGTCGAGGCCTTCCGCCTCGGCAATGACCCAGCGAGGCCGGCCTCGGACATCCTTATAAATGCGGATGACGTAGAGCCCGGTGGAACCGATGGCCAGCATCAGACCTCCCCACAGGAAGAAGGCCAGCGCCGTAAACAGCCAGCCCGCTGCCGCCTCTCCCGCTGCCAGGGCTATAAGACCGGCCAGGACCAGGAGCCCCGCCACGGCGAGACCGCCAAATCCGGCCCAGGTGACCAGATAAATGGGCAGGAACGAGAAGGAGGTGATGCCCGCGACCATGGTCTTTACCGCGTTACGGTGCAGACCGGAGAACTTGCTTTCGCCGCAATGACGCGGCTGGCGTTCATAATCAACGAAGGTCTGGCTGAATCCCATCCACACCGCCAGTCCCCGAAGATAGGGGTCGTGCTCGCGGAAGGAGAGCATGGCTTGGGCGGCGCGGCGCGACAGCAGTTTGAAGTCACCCGATTCGATGGGCATCTGCCCGCGAGATGTCCAGTTGATGACTTCATAGGCCCGACGGGTCAGCCACATGCGCAACGGGTCTTCGCCCAGGCGGACTGTTCGTCTGGTGTGGACCACGTCATGGCCGCTCTTCCAATTGCGAATTAATTCGGGAAGCAATTCGGGCGGATCTTGAAGATCG
>JAYTWE010000256.1:0-6662 GCA_043744055.1 Magnetospirillum sp. | reverse complement strand
TCGGTGAACACATGGCCGCGGTCGGGGTCGGCGCACAGCTGGATCTCGTCCACCGCCAAGAAGGCGACGCGACGATCCAGGGGCATGGATTCCACCGTGCAGACGAACCAGCGCGGATGGGGCGGGATGATTTTTTCCTCGCCGGTAATGAGGGCCACCCATTGGGGGCCTTTCAAACGGACGATGCGGTCGTAATTCTCTCGCGCCAGCAGCCGCAGGGGAAAGCCGATCATGCCGGAGGCATGGCCCAACATGCGCTCCATGGCGAAATGGGTCTTGCCGGTATTGGTGGGGCCGAGAACGGCGAGCAGACGAGGCTGCCCGGATGCAAGGGTCATGGTGGGTTCAGACTCACCCGAGCACGGGGGCAAGTGCAAGTGATTAAGCGATTCCACCGGATATGACGTGACAGCGCCAACCTACCGCTTATCATGGGTTTATCTATTCGCGATTTGGGGATTTCGCGGTGCCGCAGCATATGCCCATGGATTTTGCTACGCGACGCAATGTCAGCGTCTTGCAAGGCTTGTCGTTCAAACAGGCTGTGGCGACGCTGTTGATTGCCCTTGGATTGGGAGTAGCGGCAGGCGCTTGGGATTTGATGGCCGATTACCGCCGTCTCCGCCAGGAGGTGGCAGAGGCGACTTCGGCTAATCTGGCTTTGGTGCGCGGGCTGGCGGTGGAAGCCGCTTATATGCTGAGTGCCGATCTGGCGGGGGAGGTCGCCAGCGGTCTGATGCTTGATCCCTTGGTGGCCGAGGCTCGATTATCCGATAATTTCGGCGATGTGCTGGGGCAGATGGAGCGGCCTTCGGCGCTCTCGGCTTTCCCTGGTCTGGCTGAGTATCTGTTTGGCGATGTCACCGCCCATGTTCTGCCGCTGCGCACCGAGCAAAAAGGCACCAGCATTGATGTGGGGCGGCTTGATCTCCGGCTTGATCCCGGCCGACTTTTGTCACGCTATCTTGACCATATGGTGACAAGCGTCGTTGCTGGCGCGGCACGGACAGTGCTGCTGTGCCTGTTGGTGGTGGCGGTGTTTTATATCCTCATCACCAAGCCTTTGCTGAAGATTACCTCGGCCATCGCCACCGTTGATCCCGAACGGCCCGGTGCGGTTCTGATCCATTTGCCGTCACGTCATGAAGGCGATGAATTGGGGCTGCTGGTCTCCACGGTCAATTCGTTGTTGGCGGAATCCCAGCGCGGGCTGGTGGAGCGTGATGTTGCCGAGGCCGAACTGGCGGCTTTGGCTCGCGATCTGGAACAGCGGGTGCGGGACCGCACCGCCGAATTGGAGCGGGAAAAAGAGGTGGTGGAGCGGGCCAACGCTGAATTGGAAAAGGCCAATCGCTTCATTTCCGACGGCATCCGTTATGCCAGTCGTATTCAGACGGCATTGCTGCCCGATGCCGCGACCTTGGATGGCGCGGTGGCGGAGATTGCCGTGGGCTGGCGGCCCTTCGATATTGTCGGCGGTGATTATTACTGGACGGGAAAATTCGGCGACAAGGTCGTCATCGCCGTGATGGATTGCACCGGACACGGTGTCCCCGGCGCTTTCATGACGGCGGTGGTCTCGTCCATCCTGGCCCGGATTCTCCACCATCATGGTCACGATGATCCGGCGGTGATTCTGGCTTTGCTCAATTTCCTGGTGAAATCCGCCTTACGCCAGGATCGGGCGGATGCCCCGGCCAATGACGGGCTGGACGCCGCCATCTGTGTGCTGGATTGCAGCCATCACACTATGTCTTTCGCCGGGGCTAATCTGCCGTTACTGATCTGGTCTGGCAGCGAGATGCGGGTGATTCGCGGAGATCGGTGCAGTCTGGGCTATCGTGATTCACCGTCTGACGCCGTCTTTACGCGCCATGAAGTCCCCATGAAGGCCGGTGACACCTTCTATCTCTATACCGATGGTTTGGTAGACCATATGGGCGGTCCCACCAAGCGGCTGTTCGGCCGTCGTCGTCTGTTAGAGGCTTTGTCGGGCATGGCTCATCTGCCGCTGGAAGAGCAGAAGGAAAAGCTGTTCACCGTGCTGGAAAATTGGCGCGGCGGGCAGTCCTGGCGTGACGATATGACGTTCGTGGCCTTCCGGCCGAAGATGTAGCCCTGCCGGGCTCTATCCTCACCTCCTCCCTCCGACTTTGCCGGGGGAGGGGGATGCCTTATTGCCCTCCCCTACTGGATCAGCCACCGGCCAAGATAGTTGCGGATCAACTGGCTCATCTGTTCGTCGATATCCTTGGCCAGGCCTTCGCTGATGTCATAGAGGATGCGGTCACGCTGGTTTAAGGTGATGCCCTCGGCCACGGTGCGCGAGCGGTTGGCGCTGGCCACGGTCTCGCCGATTATCATATGGCGGGCGTCGAGAATCTGGACGGCGACTTCCAGCTTGGCATCATAGCGGGTTTCCTGCTCGGTCTTGAAGCTGCCGGTCAGCCCTTTGTCGATGGCCAGGGGGACTTCGACCACCTTGGCGTCACGGATCACCACACGGGCCAGTCCGGCGCGGCCCATGGGGCGCAGACGATCTTGAGCCCAACGCTGGGCGGCGGTTTCCGGCGAGACCGGCATCAGATGTTCGATATTGGGGCTGCGGCCGGGGGCTGTGTATTCCGATACGATCTCAAGCTGGCCCACATCCAATTGGAATGGCCGCTGATTGGCAAAGCTGATATCCGGCAGCTTTTGCATGGGCGGCTTGGTGTTCTGACAGGCGGTGACGGCGAGGGTGGCCATGACGGCCACCACTAGGCGGAGGTGCCTCATGGGTAGGGTTCCCTTGCTTCGAGATGTTCTGCCCACATATTGGCCGATCGCCGGTTGGCGTCAAGCCTATGTCCGTTTCAGCTCACTGAGGGGTCAACTCACTGAGGGGAATAGCATGCTCGGTGTGGCAGAATTCACAGGTGACGGTGATCCGCCCTTCGGCATCGGCCAACGAGCCGAGGTCTTCCGCCGGAAGGGAGTCCAAGGTTGCCTTGACTCGTTCGCGGGAACAGCGACAACGGGCCTCCATCGCCTTGGGGTCGAAGATCTGAAGATGCTCCGCGTGGTACAGACGGTACAGCAGCTGTTGCGGCGACAATGCGGGGTCGAGCATTTCCGAGGGCTTGACGCTGCCTAGCAGAATTCCAGCGCGGTGCCAGCCTTCCTGGGCATCTTCGGCCATCATGATGGGCGCATTGGCCGAATCTGTCGGCATGCGCTGGATCATCACGGCGGTCGCGATCCAGCCATGGCTGTCTGTCGGGGCGCTGACCGCCACTTCGACGGCAGTGTCCAACTGTTCCGACTGCTTGAAATACGTTTTGGCGCACTCTTCCAAGCTGTCGCCGGTCAGTTCGACGATGCCCTGATAACGTTCGGTATCGGCGCCCTGGTCCACGGTAAAGGCCAGATAGCCCTTGCCCAGCAATTGCTTGACCGAGCCATGAGCTCTGACCCCGATTTTGGATATCTTGTCAGCATCATAGCGGGCATGAGCGCGAAGATGGCCTTCACTGGTGATGTCCACCACCAGCAAAGTGATGGGGCCTTTGCCTTGGGCTTGCAGTGAGAAGATGCCGTTATATTTCAGGGAAGCCGCTAAGACTGTCGCTAGAACAGCGGTTTCGGCCAGCAAATGTCCGACCGCCTTGGGATAAGGCTGGGTCCCGCTCAAGAAGAAGTCCAGCGCCGGTCCAAGTCTGGCGATACGCCCACGCACGGCACCCGCGCCGACGGAGAAAGAGATGACCTGATCTTGGATGGCGGTCACGCCAGGCACCAGGTCAAAATACCTTTTTGAACATGCATGCGGTTTTCCGCCTCGTCCCAGACGACGGATTGCGGGCCGTCCATGACGGAAGCGGTCACTTCCTCGTCGCGATGGGCGGGCAGACAATGCATGAACAGGGCATCGGGCGAGGCCTTGGCCATCAGGGCGTCATTGACTTGGAACGGAGCCAAGGTCTCGTGACGGTTCTTTTCACGGCATCCCATGGAAACCCAGGTGTCGGTCATGACGAGATGAGCCCCCGCCGCCGCCTGGGCGGGGTCGGTCATCAGCTCCACCTTGGCTCCCCTGGCCTGTGCCCAGGCCACGGCCTTGGTCGACGGCATCAGCGAGGGTGGGCAAGCCAGTCTGATCTCACAGCCGAAATGACCGGCGGCATGAATCCAGCTGGCGGCCACATTGTTGCCGTCGCCGACCCAGGCGACCACTTTCCCGGCAAGCGAGCCGCGATGTTCTTCAAAAGTCATGATATCGGCCATGACCTGGCACGGATGAGACTCATCGGTCAGGCCGTTGATGACTGGAACGCTGCCATGCTCGGCCATCTCGGTCAGCTTCAGGTGGCTGTCGGTGCGGATCATGATGGCGTCTACGAAGCGCGACAGGACACGGGCCGTATCGGCGATGGTTTCGCCTCGGCCCAGTTGAGTGTCGCCGCTGGCCAAGACGATGACATCGCCACCCATTTGCTTCATACCCGCCTCGAATGAGACGCGGGTGCGGGTAGACGGCTTTTCAAAGATCATGGCGAGAATTTTGTCTTTGACCGGGCTTGAATCGCCCTCGCCGCGCTTATAGGCCGCGCCCAGGTCAAGAATATGGCGCAGCGTCGCCGTATCGAACTGATCAAGATCAAGAAAATGTTTAGGCCTGGGACTCAAAGCGCCACCTCACTGAGGGTGCGCGAGAGAATTTGGACCGCTTCGTCCATTTCCGTCTCGCCAATAATCAAAGGCGGCAACAGCCGCACCACATTGTCGCCAGCACCGACGGTCAGCAGACCGTTGGCCATAAGCTTGGCGACCAGTTCCGTATTGGGAATCAGCGACTTGATCCCCAGCATCAGGCCGCGGCCCCGCACCTGCTCGATAAGCTTGGGAAACCGACCGCAGACCTCTTCCACCTTGGCGCGCAAGACGTGGGATTTGGCCTCGATGCCGTCAAGAAAGCCGGGGTCCAGCATAACATCCAGCACGGTCTCGGCGACCGCCATGGCCAGCGGGTTGCCGCCGAAGGTGGAGCCATGGGAACCCGCTGTCATACCGCGAGCCGCATTCTCGGTCGCAAGGCAGGCTCCGACCGGGAAACCACCGCCCAAACCCTTGGCCAGCCCCATGATATCCGGGGTGACGCCCGCCTGTTCATGAGCGAATAAGGTTCCAGTACGGCCCATGCCGGTTTGAACTTCGTCGAAAATCAACAGCAGGCCGAATTCGTCGGCGGTGGCGCGCAGACGACGCAGATAGTCGGGATCGCCGGGGATGATGCCGCCTTCACCTTGAATCGGCTCCACCAGAATGGCGGCGGTCTGGGGGGTGATGGCGGCACGAAGCGCGTTCAGATTGCCGAACGGCACATGATCGAAGCCCTCCATCACGGGGGCGAAGCCTTCCATGTGTTTTTTCTGCCCGCCCGCCGCCACGGTGGCCAGGGTGCGACCGTGGAACGCGCCTTCGGCGCAGATGATGCGATTGCGTTCGGGGTGGCCGCTGGAATGGTGGTATTTGCGCGCCATCTTGATGCAGCATTCCAGGGCTTCCGCCCCTGAATTGCAGAAGAAGGCGGTATCGGCGAAGCTGTGCTCCACCAACTTGGCGGCGACCCGCTCTTGCCCAGGAACCCGGTAGAGATTCGAGCAATGCCACAGCTTGCCTGCCTGGGCACGCAGGGCCTCCACCAGACGAGGGTGGCAGTGGCCCAACGCGGTGACGGCGACGCCCGCACCGAAATCCAGGTAACGACGACCATCAGCGGTGAACAGATATGCGCCCTCGCCTCGCTCGAAAGCAAGGTCGGCACGGGCATAAGTCGGCATCACTACTGGGACCATTTTCGCTCTCCCGAACGCCTGGAGGGGCAATACCGATAGCCTCGCTCTGGGAGCGGAAACGACAGGCGCGCTCATGGAAAGCGGCGGAGTATCATTAAGAATCGCTTCAATGTCAACCGCTGGGCGGTTTTTAGCCCAGGTTGGACTCACCCTTTCAACTTGTAGCCGGTGGACAGCATCCGCCAGGTGGCGGTCAACAAGATGAGATTGGCCAGCGCCATCACCATAACGCCCACCAGGGTCGAGCCATCGCTCTGGCCGATAAAGCCAGCCCGGAAACCGTCGATCATATAGAAAAACGGATTGACCAGGGCGAAGGCGTGAAAGCCTTCGGGGAGACGTTCAATGGAATAGAAAGTCCCTGACAGGAAGGAAAGCGGCGTGACGATGAAATTGGTCACTGCCGCCATATGGTCGAATTTATCGGCCCAGATACCGCCCATCATGCCCAGCAGCGACAGCATCAGCGATCCCATGATCGCGTGATAGAAGATCAGGCTCAAACTTTGAATTTGCATGGGCACGAAGATGGCCATGGCCATGGTGACGGCGAGTCCCACGGTGAGTCCGCGCGCCACGCCGCCCATGGCGATGGCAAAGGTCAGTTCAGTGCCGGTCAGGGGCGGCATCAGCATATCGACGATATTGCCTTGGACCTTCGAGATGATGATGGAGGACGAGGTATTGGCGAAGGCGTTCTGCACCATGGCCATCATGATGAGGCCTGGCGCCAGGAACTGGACGAAGGGAACGCCTTTGACCGTGGTCGCCACCGGTCCCAGGGCCAAGGCGAAGACCGCCAGGAACAGCAAGGTGGTGACCACG
>JAYTWE010000255.1:0-2508 GCA_043744055.1 Magnetospirillum sp. | reverse complement strand
GCGCCGGTCACCAGCGCGGTCTTACCGGAAAGATCGAACATTAAACCTTCTCCCAAATCGACAAGCCAAGACCTATTGGCGAGGAGTTGCGGGCATCTGAGGGATGACCTCAAAGACTCTTCAAGAACGCCTCGATATCAGCGGGCGCGCTGATGGAAGAACCGGTCAGTTCCTTATCAATACGCTTGGCCAGACCGCCCAGCACCTTGCCAGCCCCCAGCTCCACCAGGGACTCGACGCCTTGCGCCTTCATGTAAAGGACGCTTTCGCGCCAACGCACGGTTCCGGTGACCTGACGCACCAGCAGATCACGGATATCGGCGGGATCGGTCACCCGATTGGCGGTGACATTGGCCACCAGCGGCAGACGGGGATGAGTCATCTCCACCTTGACCAGAGCCTCGGCCATGGCATCGGCGGCGGGCTGCATCAAGGCGCAATGAAAAGGGGCGGATACGGGCAGTAGAATGGCGCGCTTGATCCCCCGCTCGGCGGCGATCTTGATGGCGCGGTCGACGGCGGCTTTGTGCCCGGACAGCACCACCTGCGCCCCACCATTATCATTGGCGGCCTCGCAGACGTCACCTTGGGCGGCTTCGGCGGCGATTTCCTTGGCCTGCTCCAGTTCAGAGCCCAGCAGAGCCGCCATGGCGCCCACGCCGACCGGAACCGCTTTTTGCATGGCTTGGCCGCGAATTTTCAACAGGCGAGCGGTGTCGGCCACGCTAAAGGTCCCGGCAGCGGCCAAAGCAGAGTACTCACCCAGGGAATGACCGGCAACGAAAGCGGCGGATTTCGCGAGATCCATATTGCCCTCGCTCTCCAACACCCGGACCACCGCCAGCGACATGGCCATCAAGGCGGGCTGGGCATTTTCTGTCAGGGTCAGATCGGCTTCCGGGCCTTCGAACATAAGGAAGGACAGCTTCTGCGACAAAGCATCGTCAACTTCTTGAAACAACTGGCGGGCAACGGGAAATGCCTCGGCCAGATCACGGCCCATGCCCACAGCCTGGGAACCTTGGCCGGGAAAAACAAATGCGCGGGTCATGGGTCAGGCTCCCCTTAAGATCATTGAATGGCGAGAAGAATGGGAAACCATCGCCCGGAGTCAAGGGAGAAACGGGAGGCCACGCGGCCTCCCGCCTCAACGGCCTAATTTGCCAGACAGGCCTTCAGCCGGGAATAAAGCGGCTGCGGCATGGCGTGGATAAACGTGATGAAGACGCCGCCCAGGTTATTGCTCTTCACCTGGTTGCACCAGAAATCAACCGTGGCCTCATTGCTGCCGGTCGGATGTATCCCCAAAATCACCTTCTTGCTGTTGGTCTTCCCCACCACCGACAAGGTGTCGCGGATCATATTGGGAATGAAGGTTTCGTAGGGAAGTCCACCCGGCCCCCGCACACATTGCGGAGCCGGATTGCTGCCCGAGCAGAACTCCGCCCCCCAAAACGCCATGGCGGCGTAATACGTGGGAGCCGGACTCACCTGCCCCAACCAACTCTTATCCACATCGGTCAGATAAGTGATGACACTGGCCTTATTCTTGGCCGCCAAGGACGAGACCGTGGCATTGATTTTGCCCTGGTCCATGCTGCATTCCTTATCAATATCAACACCGCCCCAACGGCCGCCACCGGCATTGACGATTGAATCCACATTCCAGCCCGCGGAATTACAACCGTCTCCGCCTAAAACATAAGTCACCACCTTGGCCGCATTGGCCAAGGCCGCGGGCGGCCCATCATTAGCGTTCCGCTGACCAGGGCTCTGACACACTCCATTGCGCAAGGACGAGATACACGTGATATAGCCCAAGTTCAGCATGTCCACCTGCCCCATAAAACTCGGCAAGGGCGTATTCCAGCCGTCATCCCCAACCCAGCCGCCCACAATATATTTACCGCCTGGAGTCGGAGGCGTGGGGTCGGGCGGAATCGGAGCCGCTCCGGTGGTGCAGTCTCCGCTTCCCGGATTGACCGTGAACGTGATGGGGGCGTAGTCCGTGCGATAATCAGTCAGCCACTTGCAGACCGGCTTGCCGCCGACCGAGACCCAGATGGCCTGACCATTACAATTCCCCAAAGCGCCACTGGTGGAGTATCGGGAATCACCGCTGCCGATGGCACCATAATCCACCGTCCCCCCCTTATCGCAGACCAGGGTATAGTTTCCCGCTGCGGAACTGCTGGAAATGGTCACGTCACCAGGATTTTTCCCGATTCCGGGTAGACTATCGGCATAAGCCGCATTCGAAGCCGCAGCCAAAGCGATAACGGAAACAACGGCAAGGCCAATGCCTTTTACGTGTATTTCATGTGGCGCCATAACTTGAATCCCCCAGAATATTGAACCGTAATTATTATTTTAATATAATGCCAATGCACTTTAAACTCGTTTTAATTGCATACAATCAGCATCAGCCCTCCCCAGCAGGGCAACGAACCCAGATTTCGAATTGGTTAATTCCATCGTCTTGGCCGGGCTTGTCCCGGCCATCCACGC
>JAYTWE010000254.1:0-4524 GCA_043744055.1 Magnetospirillum sp. | reverse complement strand
GGCTGCGGGAATAGGCCGATCTGCTGGCTTCCCCATATGGCGGTGGCGGCAAGATCTTCGTTCAGGCCGGGTTGGAATTTAATGTGGTGAAGCGCCAGGAATTTTTCCGCCCGCCACAGTTCTTTGTCCAAGCCGCCCAGCGGCGAGCCGCGATAGCCCGAGATGAAGCCTCCGGTATTCAATCCGGCGGCTTTGTCGCGCAACTGCTGGATCATGGGCAGACGGACCAGGGCTTGAATGCCAGACAGATAGACGCGGCCCTGGTCTTGGACATACTTATCGTCAAGAGTGACGGTCGTGGCGATGGTCATGGCAGCCGATCTCCTCTCTCCACTCTCTTAAAGTGGTGCGGCCAAAGCCGACGGAAAGACTCCCTGTGAAAATAGCAACGAAAGCCTCATCCGCTGGCCTCGGATGTAAGGATGTTACCGAGCCATGACTAAATACGGGGGATGATTTCCTTGGTGGTTCAAGTTATATGGAAGCGGTTTAGAAGAGTATCGTCTCCCTCTTAAGCTGACTGCTTCAGTTTAAGAGGGAGCGGCAAGGGCAAGGCCCGCCGCGCCACATGGCGCGTAAGCCAAGCGCGAGCACCCGGCCCTTAGGTCTCGCATCGGCACTGCCGATGCTGAGGCGATTGAGGGGCAATGAGGCGAGTCACGTCAGTGGCTCGCCGGTATGAGAGGCCACTGAAGCATGACCGTACTCGTCACCGGTGCCGCCGGATTTATTGGGTTTCATACCTGTCAGCGTTTGCTGGCTCGGGGCGAGACGGTTGTGGGCGTTGATAATCTCAACCCTTATTATGATGTGGCGCTGAAGGAATTACGGCTGTCTCATCTGCTTAAGCATTCCGGCTTCACCTTCGCCAAGGCGGATATTTCCGACCGCGAGGCCATGGCCGAGGTGGCTCGTGCCAACCCAGATATCACCAGCTACATCAATCTTGCCGCCCAGGCCGGTGTGCGCCATTCGTTGAGCGCGCCCCACGATTACACCAAGGCCAATATCGAAGGCCATTTGGTGATGCTGGAACTGGCGCGTCATTCCGGGAAGTGCCGTCATTTCGTCTATGCCAGCTCGTCTTCGGTCTATGGCGCTAATACCAAGCTGCCCTTCTCGGTGGATGACCGGGTGGATACTCCCATCTCGCTTTATGCCGCCACCAAGCGTGCGGGTGAACTCATCAGTCATTCCTATAGCCATCTTTTCCGCATCCCCACCACCGGGTTGCGCTTCTTTACGGTTTACGGTCCCTGGGGGCGGCCCGACATGGCCGCTTATCTATTCGCCAAGGCCATCGTCGTCGGTGAACCCATCAAAGTGTTCAATAACGGCGACATGCGGCGTGACTTCACCTTCATCGAAGACATCGTCTCGGGCGTGGTTGGGGTTCTCGACAATCCTCCCGCCGATGACGGGAGCAAGCCGCCCTATAATCTTTATAACATCGGTAATAACCGATCCGAGCGGTTGATGGATTTCATCGGCCTGATCGAGACTTCGTTGGGCAAGAAGGCTGTGTATCAGTTCGAGCCTATGCAGCCGGGCGACGTCAAGGAAACCGCCGCCGACATCACCGCCATCCAGCGCGATGTGGGGTTTGCCCCAACGACTCCTATCGCCGTTGGCGTTCCCGCCTTTATCGACTGGTTCAAGCAGTATCACGGCCTGTAGGGACCGGGTCGTGTTCCCCAGGCATTAAGGGGGGGATTGCGGAATAAATTGCAGCATCGCAACGCCGGGAATCATGCCGGTGCATGTATAGCCATATTCCGCCATTAATGCGGTGGGTGTGATGCTTGCTTCTTCATTCCAGGATTCGACAAAAATAATCGGCTGAAATGTCTGGATGAGCGTTTTTGCTCCGCGCAAGACATTTGCCTCCATTCCTTCGACATCAATCTTAAGGATCGCAGGCGCTTCTGTGAAGGTCGGGATCTCGTCATCCAGGCGAATAACCGCGACTTCTCCATTCTCGGCCAGAACGATTTTCGTGGCCCCCGAATTGACACGGTTGAACAGCCCCATATTCGCTCGTGTCGGCGCATCACTCACCCCGACGCGGCGGGCGTCAATCAAGTCGGAGAGATTGTTATTCTCGATGTTGATGGTCAGGTATTCAAAGATAAGTGGATTTGGTTCGTAGGCGACGACATGGCGGCCTAGAACTCCAGCCGTGTAGATCGAGTGGTTACCAATGTTTGCTCCAATATCGAGAAGCAATCCCGGTCTCTCGATCGTATGAAAGTGCCGAAGGAGCGGAAGCTCATAAAAAGATTTCTCGTGGAGTGGATTCCTCCTGAGGAGATCCCTGGCGGATGTGTAATCAAGGCTGAATGTTTTATCCCCGAAGCTGAAGATACAGCGTCGCTCGTCTTCTTCCAGTTCAGCGCATTTTCTGACGACCCAGCGTCCAGATCTATCATCATGAATGATCTCTGATGTCAGGTAGCCATTAACTTCCAGAATTAGTGACAATTGGAAGAAGCTACCAAGAGGAATTAACGTGTCAAGCTCCACAGAGATGCGTGCGCCATCTGGAAGTCTTTTGTCAATTTTTGAAATAAATTCAATTATACTTGGTAGATCTTCCAGGCATGTCTTGACTAATATATTTGAATATTCAGATGAGTTATTGTTTGTTGGATTAATTATGCTTTTGGCATGCGTCAGGTCAATGATCATGTCATAGGGGGAGGCGTCATAAATAGATATGCTGTCTGGGGTTTGCATCTCCAGCGTCTCCAACGCACCATTTCTCATGCAATAGCGATAACGCCAGCCTACTCATGCTCCAGGTTAAAACAATAACTTATCCAGATCCATCTTGAGACGTCTGAGCCGGATGCTTGCCGATGGCCTGGGGATCGCCTGTAATTCAATGGGGGCCTTGATCTGAGTTGATTTGATATCCTTATGCGGCACCTTTAAAAATTGTGGTTATTTACAATGCGTTGATTGATGTGACCGCTTCCCGTGCTTGGTCTTTTGGCTTGGTGGTGACACTGAATCGTAATATAATTCTAAAAGGGAAGAAGGGTGTGGGAGGCCGTCATGGCAATTCAATCCACAAGCATCTGGCTCCGTCTCGCGCAGTCGTTGCGAACCGTCTGGGATGACGATAAGCCAACGGCACAGAGCAGTGGGTCTAAGCCGCAGACAGTCTCTGTAACCTCGCAATCCGCCGAAACGGCGGCGAATAAATTGCGCGATCAATTTTTGAACGATCCTGAACTTCGAGCCCGGCTCCACATCATCTCTTTGGCGGAATTCCGTGAATCCGTGGGGGAGAAATGGCCTCGTCTGGCGGATAAGGTTTCCATGATCGTCGAGCAGGTTATCCGCCGCCATGCCGGACGGGACTGCCCCTTCTGTCGTGATGGTGAGGATAGTTGGATCTTGGCCTTCCCCGGTATGAGCCCGGAAGCGGCGCGCCAGCGTACCTTGTCCGTGGTCGAGGATTTGGGGCGGCATTTGTTTGGTGACCAGACGGGCGAGGCCGAACGGTCCATGCCCCTTGCCTCCGAAGTTCTCATTAGCGATGCGGTTTCTGAGGACGGTGAGTTGGATTCCCGCCGTGTCCGCTCGGCGGTCGATGAAAGCCGGTCGTTCCTGTCGGGGGTTGTGGCGGAAAGCTCCAATAAATGGACCGGCATTGGACGGAGCGATCAGGCCAAGAAAGAGAATCTGGCGTGGGAGGTGATGGATACACCCAACGCTAAGAAACCTCCCGCCTTTGACCCTGATATGGTCGGTGCTCTGCCACCGGGGGCGAAGCTGTCTTTGCTGTGGCGGCCGACCTGGGTTGCGTCCGGTGAAGCGATTTCCGCTTATGGCGCCCGTATCTGCCGCGTCGACCGCGACGGCGCCGAACCCATCGAGGGCGTGCGCGCCTATCCCCCTGGGGATGAAAAGACCGCCTTGGCCCTGGATCGCTTTGTGGTGTCATCGGCGGTGCGTGATATCTTGGCCGCAGCTCGCAGCGGTAACGAGGCGCTCAACCAGTCCACCGCGATTATTCCGCTGAGTTGGGCTTCATTGGCTTCCGACCAGCGCGGTGGAGTGGTGGTTCCCTTTTCCGATCTGACGCAAGCCATCCGTAATAATCGGCTAGTGGTTGAGATTTTCGGCATTCCCGACGGCACCACCACTCCTGAACTTGAATCCGTGGTGTCCTATGTGCGGTCGCTGTGTCGCGACGTTCTGGTTCGGACCCGGATGTCGGCGCGACGCAGCTCTTTGGCTGCCGAAATCGGAGTCTCCATGGTCGGTCTTGACCTCTCGGAATTGCGCCCGGAAGAGAAGATGGATGACGAGAATCTGTTGGCGACCCTTGACCGCATCCAAGAGGATACGGCCAGGGATGGGATCGGCTGTTATTTGTGGAGCGCCCGTCATCGCAAGGTGGTTGGCGGCGTGGTTCTAAGCGGCTTTGACATGGTCAATGGACCCGGGCTGATGAAAGACATCCCCCGTCCGGCCATCGTCATGCCAGCCCCAAGGTCACGTTTTGCTGCGGCG
>JAYTWE010000253.1:0-5977 GCA_043744055.1 Magnetospirillum sp. | reverse complement strand
ATCGCGCTCTCCGGACTGCCCAGCCGCATGACGTTGAGCATCGCAAGGCCAGGATAGAGAACCACGAAGATCGCGGGCAGGATCGCGAAATATTTGGCGACATCGTTCGAGATCGAAAACGTCGTCAGTGCGCCGCGCGTCATCAGCAATTGCTTTCCGAGACCCACGATCTCGATGAGCTTGGTCGGGTCGCTGTCGAGGTCGACCATGTTGCCCGCCTCGCGGGCTGCAGGCGTGCCGGTCTGCATCGCAACGCCGACATCCGCCTGGGCCAGCGCTGGCGCGTCATTGGTGCCATCGCCGCACATCGCGACCAGCTTGCCTTCGGCCTGTTCCTTGCGGATCAGCTCCAGCTTGTTTTCCGGCGTCGCCTCGGCCAGGAAGTCGTCGACACCGGCCTCGGCGGCGATGGCGGCGGCGGTCAGGGGATTGTCGCCGGTGATCATCACCGTGCGGATGCCCATGGTCCGCAGGATGGCGAAACGCTCGCGGATGCCGGGCTTGACGATGTCCTTGAGGTAGATGACGCCCAGCAACCGGTTGTCGCGGGCCACCACCAAGGGGGTGCCGCCGGCCTTGGCGACCTTCTCCACTGCCTGGACCAGCTCTTTCGGGGTTCCGCCGGGAGTCTTGCCTTCCTTGGCGGCGACGTAGCCGGTGACCGAATCGGTGGCGCCCTTGCGAATCTCCACCAGACCGGATGCAGTCTCGATGTTGACGCCGCTCATGCGGGTATGGGCCGAGAACGGGATAAAGGTGGCGGCTTTGCCCAGGGTGGACTCGGCGAAGCCGAACTTCATGCGGGCCAGGGCGACTATGGACTTGCCCTCGGGGGTCTCGTCGGCCAGGGAGGACAGCAAGGCGGCCTCGGCCAGATCGCGCTCGTTGACGTTGGGCAGGGCAATGAACTCGGCCGCCTGACGGGCGCCCAAGGTGATGGTGCCGGTCTTGTCCAGCAGCAGCACGTCGATGTCACCCGCCGCTTCGACGGCGCGGCCCGACTTGGAGATGACGTTGAACCGCACCAGACGGTCCATGCCAGCAATACCGATGGCCGAGAGCAGCCCGCCGATGGTCGTCGGGATCAGGGTCACCAGCAAGGCGATCAGGAACACCACCGGAATGACGGTGCCGGAATAGCTGGCGAAGGCCGGCAAGGTGGTGCAGACGATCAGGAAGACCAGGGTCAGACCCACCAGCAGGATGGTGAGCGCGATCTCGTTGGGGGTCTTCTGACGTTTGGCCCCTTCCACCAGGGCGATCATGCGGTCCAGGAAGCTTTCGCCCGGATTGGCGGTAATGCGCACCACGATGCGGTCGGACACCACGCGGGTGCCCCCGGTCACCGCCGAGCGGTCGCCACCGGATTCGCGGATCACCGGGGCGGATTCGCCGGTGATGGCGCTTTCATCGATGGTGGCGATGCCTGCCACCACTTCGCCATCGCCGGGGATGGTGTCGCCGATCTCGCAGACCACCATGTCGCCGGCCCGCAAGGCGGTGGCCGGGATCGACTTAAACGCGGTGGCATCGTTAGAGGCCACCTTCTTGGCCGCCGTCTCGGTCTTGGTCTTGCGCAAGGATTCAGCCTGAGCCTTGCCGCGTCCTTCGGCCACCGCCTCGGCAAAATTGGCGAAGATCACGGTGAACCACAGCCAGGCGGCGATCTGGCCGATTACTCCAGTGAATTCGCCACCGATGGAAACATCGCGGACGAACAGGATGGTGGACAGAACCGCCACCACCCCGGTGGTGAACATGACGGGATTGCGGACAAGGTCCCGAGGATCGAGCTTGGCGAAGGCGGAAATCACCGCTGGCCGGAGGATCGAGCCGTCGAACAGGGACATTTCCTGCGGACGATGGATAGCCATGAAATTATCCCTTTAGAACAAGGTGCCAGCGGCGAGCGCGAAATGCTCGACGATGGGGCCCAGGGCGAGGACGGGGAAGAAGGTCAGACCGCCGATGACCACGATTACCGCGATCAAGAGGCCGATGAACAGCGACCCATGGGTCGGAAAGGTGCCGGCGGACGGCGGCACGATCTTCTTGGCCGCCAGCGACCCGGCGATGGCCAGGGTCGGCACGATAATCAAGAAGCGCCCGATCAGCATGGCCGCCGCCAAGGTGGTGTTGTAGAACAAGGTGTTGCCCGACAACCCGCCGAAGGCCGAACCATTGTTGCCGGTGGCCGAGGTATAGGCATAGAGCACCTCACTCAACCCATGTGGCCCCGCCGCGCTCATCCCGGCCAACCCCACCGGCAGCACCATGGCCACCGCGCCGAAGCCCAGGATGGACAACGGGAAGATCAGGATGCAGAGCACCGCCAGCTTGACCTCACGCGCCTCCATCTTCTTGCCCAGATATTCCGGGGTGCGCCCGACCATCAGACCGGCGATAAACACCGCCACGATGACGAAGACGATCATGCCGTGCAGGCCGCAGCCGACGCCGCCGAAGATGACCTCGCCCAGCATGATGTTGACCAGGGGCACCATTCCGCCCAGCGGCGTGAAGCTGTCATGCATGGAATTGACCGCACCGGTCGAGGTGCCAGTGGTGGCTGCGGCGAAGATGGCGGAATTGGCGATGCCGAACCGCACCTCCTTGCCCTCCATGTTACCGCCCGGCGCGGAATCGGTCGAAGTAACATCGACGCCCATGGCCTGGACCAGCGGATTGCCCGCAGCCTCGGCCCAGTAGCAGACAGTGATGCCGATCACCAGCATGGCCGCCATGGTGATATAGAGCGCCCGGCCCTGGCGCTTGTCGCCGATCATGCGGCCAAAGGCGAACACCAGTCCGGCCGAGATCAGCAGCTCGCCCGCCATCTCGATCAGGTTGGACAGCGCCGTCGGGTTCTCGAACGGATGGGCGGAGTTGGCATTGAAGAAACCGCCGCCATTGGTGCCCAGATGCTTGATGGCTACCTGCGACGCCACCGGGCCTTGGGCGATCACCTGCTTGACGCCTTCCAGGGTGGTGGCCTCGGTATAGGCGTCGAAGCTCTGCGGCATACCTTGCCACACCAGCGCCAGGGTCACAACGATGGCCAGCGGCAGCAGGATGTAGAGGATGGACCGCACCGAGTCGACGTAGAAATTGCCCACCGTCTTGGCCTGCTTGCGCGCGAAGCCGCGTACCAGCGCTACCAGAACCGCCATGCCCGTCGCCGCCGAGGTGAAATTCTTCACCGTCATGCCCAGCATCTGGGTGAGGTAGGCCATGGTGCTTTCGCCGCCATAGTTCTGCCAGTTGGTGTTGGTGGTGAAGCTGACGGCGGTATTGAAGGCGAGGTCGGGCGCCACCGCGGCCTGACCTGCCGGGTTCAGCGGCAGCACCGCTTGAAGACGCATGACAGCGTACATGACCACCAGCCCGACCAGACTGAACATCAGGCAGGAAAAGGCGTAGACCGTCCAA
This sequence comes from Magnetospirillum sp., assembly GCA_043744055.1. Lineage (GTDB taxonomy): Bacteria > Pseudomonadota > Alphaproteobacteria > Rhodospirillales > Magnetospirillaceae > Phaeospirillum. Next base: position 2,548 of record JAYTWE010000253.1, on the reverse strand, counting down.
TGCTGCTCCTGGTCCGCCTTGACGCAGCAGACCTTGTAGATGGCCCGCTCGACCGGACCCAGCACGGGATCGAGCCAGGTGCGCTCACCGCAATAGATTCGGGCCATATAAGCCCCGAGGGGGATGGCGCCTGCCGTCAACACGGCGAAGTAGACGACGATTTGCAGAATGCCTGCGGCGTTCACGGCCGTTCTCCTAGAAGCGTTCGGGACGGATGAGGGCATAAACCAGGTAGACCGCGAGGCCCGCCACGGTGATACCGCCCAGGATCAGATCGAGTGTCATGGTTTCAGATCCCCTCAGATGCGCTCGCAGGCGTGGACGAACAGGGCGCCCAGGGCGAAGAAGGCAAGCACGGCTACAACGAACACGATGTCGAGCATCGGTGCTCTCCGGTTGGAATTTCAGATGGTGATAACCCTACGCCCCATGGGCATTAAGGGTCCAAGCGGGAGTCCGTAAAGGAATCATAAAAACCGCTTTACCCACGCAGCCGGAGGGCGGCGCGACCGCGCTCGATGGCGCTCCACAGATCGCCCTCGGACAGACGGTCGCAACGCATCAGCGTGCGAAGGACAGGGTCGGCCAGCATATCGGAAAGGGCCGGCTCATCGCCGGCCTTGGCGAACGGATCGGTTCTTGCCGTCAGCGGGATGCCACGTGCCATGTCCGTTCCTTCCGATTGATGAGTTGGAGCGACACCGGCGCAATGCCGTCGGTCAGCACGCCGAGGTCACGCGCCGCACTCTCCGACAAGTCGATGATGCGTCCCTTGACGTAAGGGCCGCGATCATTGATGCAAACCACCACCGAGGCCCCAGTCTTGCGATTGGTCACCTTGACCTTGGAGCCGAACGGCAACCGCAGATGAGCCGCGGTCGCAAGGCGGGAGTCGTGAATCTCGCCATTGGCTGTCTTTCGACCGTTATGCTCATTGCCGTACCACGATGCGATTCCGGTCTGGAGTGCGCGCCCTTCGGCGCGTGCCGTCGCACAATGGATCAGGGTGAAAGCGACGATGAACGCCACCACCGCGCAAAGGCGGGGAAAGCTATGGACGATACGCATGGGGTCTCCTTATGGCTGCCCACGAGGCGCACCCTATGCGTCTTGCCAATAAGGTCTCGATACGGATGTTCGATGGGGCGCCGTAAAGATCCGTTGATGCCCCGCTTACGCAAAACCGCGTGGAACCATGATTGGCGATGGGACTAGGCTTGCCCCATCGTCAATTGCTTAGGACTGGTTCGCCATGTCGACCGCCTTGAAATTGCAGCCTTCCTCGCGTCCCGCCAACACCTCTCCGTGCCGCACCCAGATCCTCCTCGCCGCCACCGCCGTCCGGGCGAGTGACCGGGTGGTCGTGATCGGGCAAGGCTCATTCGACCTCCTGCTCGGCTTGGCCCGGAGCGGCTGCGCGAGCGCCATCGCGCTCCGGTCAACCGCGCGGTGCCGGAGTGAGGCGAGCGCGGCCGACGTGATCTGGTTCACGGGGATCGAGGTCATCGACGCAGACCTTGCCGCCGCAATTGACCACCTGGAGACGCCCCGCATCGTCGCCATCGAACTGACGCGCGACAACGCCAAGGCCGGACTTGCGTCCATTCTCGCGCAGTTGCGCGCCAAGGGACTGGCCGATCAGGCGGTCAGCAAGGCCAGCGGCCGCACTCTGGTGGTGGCGTCGCGCCCTTCCTGGCTGCGCCGCGTCATTTAGATGCACGATAACCGCCTTGATGGCCTGCGCGGCTCCATGGTCGCGCTGGTCACTCCCTTTGCCGACGGCCGCCTCGACGAGGACCGGTCGCCCTGTTTTTCGTTGTACGACGGTTGTTCGATCGCGAACCCTACCGCCAAGGCAAACGTCTTGGGCCTTAAGGGTGACCAGATCACATCCGCGAAGCTTGCTGTCGATCGCCAAGTTGAAGAGTGCGAGGTCACACTTTGATCCGAGGATCTGAAGGCGGACGCGAATAGTCCTGACGTCCTTGGGCTTCAGCGGCAGTTTCTGGCCGGTCAGTCGCCCCTTGTTCCACGGTGGGCGGGGAGCGAGCGAGTTGGAAAACGGTGCGGCATCAGGCATGGCAGTTCCTCCGAGCACCCGACCACGCCCACCTCAGCACCCACCACATACGGGGGCCATTCAGTTTACACCGATTTCGTGATGACGGGGCAGGCGACCGAAGAGGTGCTCACGGGGGCCGCTGCGGCCATCCCGACTGAATGGCGGTTGTCGGGGGCACTGCGGTCGCCTGCCGCGCCGGGGCCGACCGGCTCAATGTGACCCACAAGAGACATTCCGATCTATTAGGATTTGCGTTAGATCTGATGGCTTACGGAAAATCGATCTGGAACCTATAGCCCCGGCGGCCTCACCTTGCTTCCGGCATTGGCGAAGAACAGCGGCGCGCCAAACTCGCCCCGGCCGAAATCGGCGATGAGCGCCTGGGCCTCGTCGCCCACCAGCCAATCGGCGAAACGCGCGGCGCCCGCTGTATTGGCCTTGGGGAAACGTTCGGGGTTGGTGCGGATGATGGCGATGAAATTGAAC
>JAYTWE010000252.1:0-6535 GCA_043744055.1 Magnetospirillum sp. | reverse complement strand
CTCGGTTGGAAAAGCGCAGCTGGTTCGGCAAAATGGACATGCTGATCGCCTGGGCGGCAGAGCCCGCCGGTCAAGCCAATATGTCGGTTATTGATGGCGTTATTTCGGACCTTACCGTTCCGGCCCAGGTGATTCAGGATTTGCTGGGGTTCCAGTCCAATCTCTCCACCGCCCTGGTCCAAATCGTCAATCTGAGCGAAGGGAAGGCCGAGGCCGCTAAATTCGCCCCCGCCACCTTCCTTGAATTGAACAAGCTGTTCGCCGAAGGCCGCCTACCTCAGACCCGAGAGGTCTTGATGGCGCGGGTGGTTCGCGAGGTCGGTGGCGTCAATCCCCTGTCACGCAATGATCCCAGCCAAGAATTCGAAATGTTCCACAAGATGATGCATCGTCTGGTGGATAAGGACACGGTCACTGGTGGCCCGCCGCTGGCGGAATCGCTGCTTCAGCGGGGCTCGCGGGTTTTGAATTCCGGGGGGGCCACGGTCTCGGCTCCCCAGGCGTTGCAGCTTTTGTTGGGGGCTTTATCCGACGGCTGCGTCCGGCTGCAATTCTTGCTGACCCTGTGCGCCTCCAGCCTGGGCAAAAGCATGGGAGAGGTGCTGACCGAGGTGTTGGATACTCATGTCCGGCGCTCTGCTCATATCGACCAGTGGATCGCGGTTCGTCTGCCGCCACCGGCTCGTATGGCGGCGCTGACCGCCGCCAATAAGTCCTTGAAGACTTGCGCGGTTCTCGACGATGAGTTCAAGAAGGGTCTGGCCGACCTCGTCGATGAGGTCATGGTCAAGTATCTGACGGAAGAGGGCATCATCGAGAAGGTTGATAAGCCTGACGATCCTCTGGCCGCCCGTGCCGTGCGGCTGGTCAAGTTCTGTGGTGCCGGGGTGCTGATCCCCGGCAAGTCCCTGAACATGGCCAAGGCTCGTGTCGTGGAGCATCTGCGCCAGAAGCAGTTCGAGGAAAAATTCGTCGCCAGCTGTCCCGACCCGTCTCAGGGCGAAAAGAGTCTGCGTGATTTCCATAAATTGCTGGTGGAATGCGGCTTCGGAGGTTAACCCGCCACCGGAGCCCATAACACATGGTCGATACTCTCCGCTCCGGCCAACAGCATGACCAGGCGGTCGAAGCCCAGGGCGATACCGGAGCTTTCCGGCATTCCGAACTCCAGGGCAAGCAGGAAGTCTTCATCCACCGGATGGCTTTCACCGTAAAGCTTTTGCTTTAAGGCCATATCGGATTCAAAGCGTCGGCGCTGCTCGGCGGCGTCGGTGAGTTCGCCGAAGGCATTGGCAAGCTCTACGCCTAGGGCATAGGCCTCGAATCGCTCCGCCACCCTGGCATCGGTGGGCGAGGGGCGCGATAGTGCCGCCATGGATACAGGATAGGAGTGCAAGAAGACCGGTACGCCATAGCCCAGATGGGGTTCGATCCGATCCATCATGATCTTGAAGAAGATGTCGTCCCAATGATCCGACGGGCTGACGGATATGCCGATGCGTTTGGCTTCGGCCGCCAGCAGATGGCGATCGGGAGCCAGGGGGTCGGGGGCGGTGGCAAGAATATCCACTCCGGCATATTGGGTGAAGGCTTCGGCCACCGACAGCCGCCGCCATGGGGTGAAGGGATCGCAGGACAGGCCGCCCCGCCGCAGTGATTTCGCTCCGGCCGCCAGGGCGCAAGCCCGCGTGAGGGCCTCCATATCCTCCATCAACCGATCCAGGCCCGATCCGGCCCGGTACCATTCCAGCATGGTGAATTCCGGGTGATGGGTGGCTGAACGCTCGGCGTTGCGAAACACGCGGGCCATCTGGTAAAGGCGTGGAACCCCGGCCACCAGCAGCTTCTTCATGGCGAATTCCGGGCTGGTATGCAGCCCCATGATAACGTCCGGCCCGCCATAAGGATCGACCAGCGCGGTGCTGAAGGCCTTCAGGTGAGGCTCCATTCCCGGTGAGACCTGGAGGCAAGGGGTCTCCACCTCGGCGAAGTCGTGTTCCGCGAAGAACACACGAATGGCCTGGACGGCTCGCGATCTGACGGCAAGATTGTCTTTTCGGGTGGCGAAGACCTGGGGGTGCCACCATCTGTTAGCCGTCATCGCATTTTCCTTCGCGAACCGGGAGAGGCTTTATGATTGATCTTTATTACTGGACCACGCCCAACGGCCACAAGGTTACCGTGTTTTTGGAAGAGGCAGCCATGGATTACCGGATCATTCCGGTAGACATTGGCAAGGGTGAACAGTTCCAGCCTGACTTTCTGAAGATTTCTCCCAACAACCGGATGCCTGCCATTGTCGATCATGATCCGGCGGAGTCCGGCGCTCCGGTCAGTGTCTTTGAATCCGGCGCTATCTTGCTGTATCTGGCGGAAAAGACTGGAAAGTTTATCCCCTCTGACCTTCGTGGCCGGGCTGAGGTTCTGCAATGGCTCTTCTGGCAGATGGGGGGGGCTTGGCCCCATGGCGGGGCAAAATCATCACTTCGCCCTCTATGCCCCAGAGCAGATCCCCTATGCTATCAGCCGCTATGTCAAGGAGACCAGTCGGCTTTACGCCGTGCTGGATAAGCGCCTCGCCGACCGGGAGTTCGTGGCCGGAGCCTATTCCATCGCCGATATGGCCGCCTATCCCTGGATTGTGCCGTGGGAGCGTCAGGGGCAGAATCTAGACGATTATCCCAATCTGAAACGTTGGTTCAAGACCATCGCAGCCCGCCCGGCGGTGCTGCGTGCCTATGCCAGGGCCACAGAGATCAACACCCAGCCCGTGGTTTCGGAAGAGGCGAAGAAGATTCTGTTCGGTCAAGGTGCGGAAACGGTTCGGCGCTAATCATACTTTATAATCAGGGTAATCGGAGTTGGGCGATCAACAAGGGCTTGACTAAATACGCATCCATATACCAATTTAATCATCAAGGACGCATTAACTCACAATAAGCGTTCAGACAGGGTGACCCGCAGAGCTAAAGCAGATCCAGGCCGTTTCGCGGCATTGGAGGCCTCGCTAAAAGGAGAGATCCGTGCTCGGTCGGATTGGGAATGCACGTATTGCCGTCAAGGTCTTCATTGCTCCGCTTATTTTAGTTGTGAGCGTGGTGGTTCTTGGCTTGGTCTTTCACTTCGCCATGAACCGCCAAGGCGCGGCGATGGAGAACATGGTGATGGTCTCCTTCGCCAATAGCCGGGCTGCGGCTGAGTTGGATGGTATTTCCGCCTCCATCCAGTCCAATGTTTACCGGCTGCTGGGTTGGCAGGCCGCCCGTGAGGACAAGGACAAGATCAAGGACCTTGAAAAACAGGTTCGTGGCGATATGAAGCTGCTTTCGGATAAGTCGGGGCCTTTGCTTGCCGCCCTGGGCTCCGATGCCTCCGCCGCCAAACAGGTTAAGGATTACGGCTTGGCCGTGGGCGATGTGCTGGATATGTTTTTGTCGGATCACGTGACGGCTCTCAGCATGATGGGCTCCGCCGAGATTGAGTACGATGCCCTGCATAAGCTGTTGTCGGGATTGTCCGAACATGCCGCCACCAAGGCGGCCGAGGATTATCGCGACACGTCGGCCTTGGCCACTTCCGCCAAGATGCAATACTTTATGGTTCTCCTCGGGGCATTGGCTTTGGGCGCGGTGGTTACCTTTGCCATGACACGACTGATCGCCGGGCCGGTTGCCGGGCTGACCGAGGTCATGGGGCGGCTGGCCAATGGCAGCACCGATGTGGAGATTCCCTCCCTTGACGGTCAAGACGAGATTGGAGCCATGGCCCGCGCTGTTGCGGTGTTCCGTGATGGGATGGAAAAAGCCGGACGGCTGGAATCCGAACAGCGTCAGCAGCGTGAAAGCCAGGCCAAGCTCATGGCCCGGCGTGACGAGCTGATCGCGGCCTTCAATTCAGCCATCGAGCAGATTCTGGGCACGGTGGTGGGCTCCATCGACCATGTTCACCAGATTTCCAATTCTTTGCAAAGCACCGCCGAGCAGACCAGTCACCAGGGGGCGGCGGTTGCTTCCGCCGCTGAAATGTCCGCCGCCAATGTGGCCACTGTCGCTACTGCGGCCGAACAGCTGGGGTGCTCGGTGCAAGAGATCAGCCGTCAGGTGACGGAGACCACTAGCATTACCTCTGAAGCGGTCCAGGGTATTCATGCCGCCAACACGACTATGGACGGCCTTGCCGAGGCGGCAAAGCGGATCGGCGAGGTGGTCGAGCTTATCAACGCTATCGCCGGTCAGACCAATCTGCTGGCCCTTAACGCCACGATCGAGGCTGCTCGGGCCGGGGATGCCGGGAAGGGCTTTGCCGTGGTGGCGGGAGAAGTCAAGACCTTGGCCAATCAAACCGCCAAGGCCACCGACGAAATCGCTCAGCAGATCGCGGGCATTCAGGCCATCAGCCAAGAAGCGGTGGAGACCATTCGCACCGTGGGACGGACCATTGACCGGGTCAATCAGGTGGTCTCTTCCATCGCGGCCGCAGTTGAACAGCAGAGCGCGGCGACGGCGGAAATCGTGCGCAGTGTTCAACAGGCATCGGATGGCAATGCCGAGATCACTCGTAATATTGGAGATGTGTCCAAAGCGGCGGCCGAGACGGGAGAAATGGCATCCGGCATGTTCAAGGCCGCCGATGAACTGGTTCACGAGGCAGAGGCAATGCGCGGTGAAGTCGGGACCTTTCTCACCGCCATGCGGACAGGGTGAGTGATGTTGACGCGTCGGCTCTAAACCGTTCCCGCCATCATGGAGAGGCGGGAACGCTGGTGGCCGTCCTCATCGAAATTCTCGGGGCGCAACCAGTGTTCGAAATTATTGCGGATCGTTGGCCATTCACTGTCGATGATGGACAGGCAGGCGGTATCGCGATTGCGTCCCTTGTTGACGGTTGCCTGACGGAATACGCCTTCAAGACGAAATCCAAAACGCTGGGCCGCAGCGCGTGATCTTTCATTCAGCCCGTCACACCGCCATTCACAGCGACGATAGCCAAGGTCATCGAAGGCTCGGCGCAGCATCAGATACATACATTCCGTCGCGGCGGGAGTGCGTCTTAGGCAGGGCGCGAAGATGATGTGACCGACGGCGATCGCTCCACCGGCATTGTCGATGCGGAGATAGCTGACAACCCCGACTGCGGCTCCGCTATTGTCAACCACGGCGTAGAATTGCGGGTCCTCGCTGGCGGCGGCAATGGTCAGCCACTCCAGGAAGTCCTGCTCCTGCTCGAAAGGACCGTAATAGAGATAGGTCCAGGTCTGGCCTTCTTTATCCGCGACGATCACGTCATACAACTGAGTGGCATGACGTGAAATATCCAAGGGTTCGATCCGGCAGAAATGTCCGACGGTCGTGGTGCGGGCGGGGCGATTGCGGGGAACCCATCCGGGAACGGGAACCCCGACCGGTTGACCGAAATGATTCAGCAACTCACTCAAAGCCCACCCTTTCCCGATTAAAGATCAGACGTCGCGTTCCGGGTCGATATCGTGGTGGCGCTTGCCGTATTTCCCGGTGAAAGATGGACCATCGTCGATTTCCACATGCGACCGGACGAAGCTGCTGGCCTGACTGAACAGGTTTTCCTGTAATTGGAACAGGTGTTGCCAGTACTGCACCATCTGAGCGGACGAGGCCATCCAGCCATCCAGCATGGACTTTTGCAGAGCGAGCATATTCTTGATTGGGTCTGTCATTTTACTCTCCCGAAGCGGAAGGGGCCTTCGCATTAAAAAACGAAAACCACTCCTGTCATCTTATCGCAGCATTGGTTCGGGCGCCATGGCCATCCATTGCAGGGCCGGGCTGCTTATATGGCGGAAAGGGCCGCGCTCCGGTCGGGAAAGATGGAAAGAATCTTGGCGAATCCCGAGACGTCGAAAATCTCCCGGATATTGGGTTTCATGCTGCAGAGTACGAACTTCCGAGTGCCACGGGTCATTTTGGCACCGACAAGAACCACCCGAAGGCCAGCACTGGAAATGTAATTCAGCTCACTGAAGTCGATGATGATCTTTGTCGCCCCGCTATTGACCACAGCAAGGACCTTGGCTTCGAATATCTTTGCGGTCGAGCTGTCCACACGGGCCAAGGGCACCAGAATGGTCGCGTCGCCGATGATGTCTTCACGGATTTCCATGAGCTTTAGCTCTCCTGCTCTCCGATGGTTTTACGGAGGGTGGTCGTATTCTTGCCCGCCTCATGCCGATAATCCATAGTATCCATGAATTCTTTCACCAAAAAAACGCCTAGCCCGCCGATGGGCCTGTCTTCCACATCCAGTTCCAGATCAGGCTCGGGGGCTTCGATAAAGGGGTTGAATTCCTTGGCATCATCTTCAATTTCAGTGACGAACTCCACGCCGTCGTAACTGAATTTGACGACAATGTCATGGGGTTGATCGTCATCATATCCATAGGAGATAATGTTGGTGATTAATTCGTCTAGGCACACATTCAAGTTAAACGCTAATTTCTCTGGCAGTTCGTGTTTGTCTATAAAAGCATCCACCTGATTGGCGAGTCGTTCCAGCTCTGAGA